>JAIOQK010000313.1 GCA_021413425.1 Mycobacterium sp. | reverse complement strand
TCGATCAGCGTCGCGCCGGACGGACCGGGCGTGCGGGTGGCTTCGGTGGCGATCGCCTCGGCCATCACCTGCAGCGACGGCGCCGCGGCACCGCCGCCGCGTTCGAACTCCAGCAGGTACTTGGCCACCGTCCAGCCGTCGTCGATCGCGCCGATCACATTCGCCTTCGGCACCCGCACGGCGTCGAAGAAGATCTGCGTCTGGACCTCCTCCCCGGAGGTCATCACCAGCGGCCGGATCTCGATACCCGGTGTGGTCATGTCGATCAGGACGAAGGTGATGCCCTGCTGCTTGCGCCCGGAGCGGCTGGTGCGCACCAGGGCGAAGATCCAGTTCGCCTCCATCGCGTGGGTGGTCCAGATCTTGCTGCCGGTGCACACCAGGTCGTCGCCGTCGTCGACGGCGGCCATGCTCAGCGACGCCAGATCGGAGCCGGATTCGGGTTCGGAGTAGCCCTGGCAGAAGAACACCTCGCCGGTGAGGATGCGCGGCAGGAAGTAGTCCTTCTGCGCAGCCGTGCCGAACGCGACGATGGCATGGGCCACCATGCTGATGCCCATCGGCGACAGCGACGGCGCACCGGCCAGGGCGCATTCGCGGCTGAAGATGTAGTGCTGCGTCAGGCTCCAGTCGCACCCGCCGTACTCAACCGGCCACGCCGGTGCCGCCCAGCCCCGTTCGTGCAGGATCGCCTGCCAGGCCATCGACGCCTCGTGGTCGGCGTACACGCTGGTCATCAGCCGGCCGGCTGTACGCAACTCCGGCGTCAGTTTGGCGTCCAGGAATGCGCGCACCTCGTCGCGGAACGCCGTGTCTTCGTCCGACCACGCCAGATCCATGTGCTGCTCCTCACCTCGTCTTCGAACGGTAAACCGTGACGTTTGAAGGCCTGCGGCCGGGGGAACAGAGGTCGGGACGGACTTGATCGTGGAGAGGCCCGGTCCCTGCGTAAGGGGCCGGGCCTCTCGTATCGGCCGCCATCGAGTCTGCGCCCAGATCGCGTTCGCGGTCGGAATCGCGATCTGGGCGCAGACTCGATGCGCACTCGATTTCACGCCAACTTCTGGTGACGTGGTGCTGAGACGGTCTACCGTAGGCCGCATGGGGGGTCCCCAGCGACGTGAGTTCCGTCGTAGCCGGATGGGCGGCCGGTTGACGAGCCTGGGCGTCATCGCCTGCCTCATGGCTTCGGGATGCAGTTGGGTTCGGAGCACCGAGGTCAGCGCGCAGGACCCGGAGTCGAACATCGCGGTCACCGTGCTGGACGACAAGGGCCAGCGCCTCGAGGGAGCCGCGTTCGACCCCGTCGGCGACGCCCAGCCGATGGCGCTCGGCCCCGGCGGGACGGTGACGGTTCGCGGCCCGACGGCCGGTGTCGTCTCTCGTGGCGGCTACCTGCCCGAACCGGTGGTGCTGGACCCGTCGCAACCGGCGAGGGAGGTGACGCTCTTCTCCCGTACCGCCGCTGACGGCACACCCCGGGTGGCATTGCATTTCGCCGGCGACACCATGATGGGCCGCCGGTATCAGCAGCCGACGCGCGAGGGCACACCTGTTGTCAACGATGCGGCCGAGGCGCGGGCCGTAGTCGCTGCCGTGGCGCCGTTGATCGCTGCCGCCGATGCCTCCACCGTCAACGCCGAAACGGTGATCGGCGCCCTCCCGGCTGATCAGGCGTACCCGGGTAAGCGTTATCTATTGCAGTCGCCGCCGGCGCTGGCGGCGGCACTCACCGACATGGGCATCGACCTGGTCGCGTTAGGCAACAATCACGTCAGCGACTGGCGTGATGCGGGTGTCGCCTCCACGCAGCGCGAACTCACCGCGGCGGGGCTGCCGTCTGTCGGGGGCGGCCTGACCGCCGAGGATGCCGAACGCGGTCAGGTCATCCCCGCCGGGCCGCTACGCCTCGGCGTGGTCTCGATGACGACGGTGAACGGCGACTTCGTCAATGACAGCCTGCCGGGCGCCGATGTCGCACCGCCGGCCAACCTGCCGGCCGAGGATGCCTGGCAGTACGCCGAGCGGACGTTGAGTTTCGGCAAGCCCGGTGAACAGGGGTATCTCGAGCGCGCATCACGCCGGCCGGCTGAGTGGTGGCGGCTCTTCCAGACAGCAGAACCGACGCTGGACGCCGCGCGGACGGCCGACCTGTGGGCCGCGCTCACCGCCCCCGGCGCGGTGCCCGAATTGCAGGACTGGGTGGCCCGGCGCGGTCATGGGGGCGCCGCGAAGTTCAGCACTCCCAGAATGGCCGCTGCCGTGGCAGATCTGCGCCGGGCGGGCGCGGATCTGGTGGTGGTGCAGTTGCACGGCGGCTACATGTTCTCCGAGGTGCCCAGCTCCTTCATCCGGAAGATCTCCCGGTCTGCCATCGATGCCGGGGCTGACATGGTCGTCAATCACCACCCCCATGTGCTGCAGGGTTTCGAGTGGTACAACGGCAAGCTGATCGCGTTCTCGCTCGGCAACCTGGTGTTCGATCAGGATTTCGCCGCGACGTTTCCCAGCATGTTCGTGCGGGCGGTGTTCGAGGGCAACACCCTGTTGAAGGCTCGCCTCGTTCCGGTGCTCCTCGATGACTACCGTCCGATTCCGCTATCGGGTGCGGGCAACGAGCGGCTTCTGCAAATGGTCGATGAGCGATCGGCCATCGCGGCCCTCAGCGACCGAACCTCCAGCGGCCGGGTCATCACCCGGCTTGATCCATCTGTGGTCCCGAATGCGGCAGTCGACGTTCGCGACGGGGTGGTTCTCACCGAACGAAGAACAGAGCCCCTGGACGTGACACTCGATGCCGCGGGCTTCGCACGGGTCGGGCGCTGCGCGGTGCTGCGCCCGTCGGTGCCGACGCTGGAGTACGGCACGGATCTGCTGACGTGGGGAGGCTTCGACGACGTCCTGGCCAACGGCGCGGTGGATGCGGCGCCGCGGTTCGAGTTGCATGGAGATGCCGTGGCGGCCACCTCCGAGGAGCGTGAACGATTCCTCGAGTTGGACGCCCGCCGCGACTTCGCCTCCGTCCGCCCGTTGGCTCATGCCGAACTGGTCGAACACCGCCGCTATGGCGTGGATGGCCGGCCCCTGGATTCCGCCGCGCAGTACCGGCTGCAATTCGACGCGCGCCTCGCCGGGCGCGGGCCGATCATCGTGCGCACCGGCTGGTACGCAGTCGATGACGCCGACCCCAACGAGCAGCCGGAGTCGACGTTGCTCGCCGAGAACGAGGCTGAGCTCACCGCACCGAACGGGCGCTGGCAGACGCTCACCCTGGACCTGCCCGATCCCTTCGCAACCGACGGGGCACAACCTGACGCGGTCTCGGTGTCCATCGTCCTGCCGGGCCGTGCGGGCACCCTCGGCGTGGACAACGTCGAACTCTACGAGTGGAGAAAGCCGGTGCCGGCGCTGGCGGGCC
>JAIOQK010000312.1 GCA_021413425.1 Mycobacterium sp. | reverse complement strand
GAGGACCTGATCAAGTTCGGACTCATCCCGGAGTTCATCGGCCGGCTTCCGGTGGTCGCCTCGGTGACCAACCTGGACAAGGAATCCCTGGTCAAGATCCTCTCCGAGCCGAAGAACGCGTTGGTCAAGCAGTACACCCGGTTGTTCGAAATGGACGGCGTGGAACTGGAGTTCGATGAGGACGCCTTGGACGCGATCGCCGAGCAGGCCATCCACCGCGGCACCGGGGCCCGCGGGCTGCGCGCCATCATGGAGGAAGTGCTGCTGCCGGTGATGTACGACATCCCCAGCCGCGACGATGTCGCCAAGGTGGTCGTCACCAAAGAGACCGTGCAGGACAACGTGCTGCCGACCATCGTTCCGCGCAAGCCGTCGCGGTCGGAACGGCGGGATAAGTCCGCTTAACTCGCTGAAGTGATCCGGTCGGGCCTGCTGTAGACGTTCATCGAGTCGCCGCGCAGGAACGCCACCAACGTCAGGCCCGATTCGGCGGCCAGGTCGACCGCCAGTGATGACGGCGCGGAGACCGCCGCCAGTATCGGGATCCCGGCCATCACCGCCTTCTGGGTCAACTCGAAGGACGCGCGGCCGCTCACCAGCAGCACCGTGCCCGCCAGTGGAATGCGGCCCGACTCCAGCGCCCAGCCGATCACCTTGTCCACCGCGTTGTGGCGGCCGACGTCCTCGCGGACCGCGAGCATGGCGCCATCGACGCCGAACAGTGCGGCGCCGTGCAGGCCGCCGGTGGTGGCGAACACCTTCTGTGCCGCGCGCAACTGATCCGGCAGCGCCGCGACCGCGCTTGCCGCGATGGTGGATGGGTCGTCGCCGGGTGAGTGACGGCTGATCAGCCGAACGGCATCCAGCGAGGCCTTGCCGCACACACCGCACGACGATGTGGTGTAGAAGTTGCGCGTCACGTCCACCTGCGGTGCCGGCACATCCGGGTGCAGGGTCACGTCGAGAACGTTGTAGGTGTTCAGCCCGTCGGGGCCTTCGCCGGGGCAGTACTGAATGGTGGCGACGTCCTCGCGGGTGGTGATGACGCCCTCGGTGAGCAGAAATCCCTGCGCCAGTTCGATATCGGAGCCGGGGGTGCGCATGGTCACCGTGATGGCCGAGCCGTTCACCCTGATCTCCAGGGGCTCCTCGACCACCAGGGTGTCGGTCCGCTCGGTGTTGGTCCCCCCGGCGTCGGACGCTCCGGCGAGATGGTTCACCCGCCGCCGCGAGGTCACCCGGCCCACTATCCGGCCCGCCGCTGCAGACGGATGACGACGGCTTTGGACACGGGTGTATTAGACCGTGCCGCAACGTGATCCAGGGCGACCAGGGGGTTGGTCTCCGGGTAGTAGGCCGCAGCGTTGCCGGCCGGGGTCGGGTAGGCGACGATCCTGAAGTCCGCGGCGCGGCGTTCCTGCAGCACCCCGTCGGCACCGGTGAACTCAGAGACGAGGTCGACGTGGTCACCGGCTGACAACCCGAAGCGCGCGATGTCTCCCGGATTGACGAACACCACCCGGCGGCCGCCTTTGACTCCCCGATAGCGGTCATCGAGGCCGTAGATGGTGGTGTTGTACTGGTCGTGGCTGCGCAGGGTCTGCAGCACCAACCGTCCGGGCGGAACCGCCACCCACGTCAGCGGGTTCACCGCGAAATTCGCCTTACCGGTGGTAGTCGGGAATTCACGGGAATCGCGGGGCGGATTGGGCAGCTGGAAACCGTCCGGCTGTCGCACCCTCTGGTTGTAGTCGTCGCAACCGGGCACCACGGCCGCAATGTCGTCGCGGATCGTGTCGTAGTCGCCTGCGAAACGCTCCCACGGCACCGGGTGGTCGGATCCCAGCACGGCGCGGGCCAACTGGCAGATGATCTCCACCTCGCTGCGCAGCTGATCGCTGGGCGGCTCCAGGCCGCCGCGGGACAGGTGCACCATCGACATCGAGTCTTCCACCGAGACAACCTGTTTGCGGCCACCGGTCATGTCTCGATCGGTTCGTCCCAAAGTGGGCAGGATCAACGCGGTGCGGCCGTGTACCAGGTGGCTGCGGTTGAGCTTGGTGGACACCTGAACCGTCAGCGCGCAGTTGCGCAACGCGGCTTCGGTGACTTCGGTGTCAGGCGTGGCGGCGGCGAAGTTGCCGCCCATACCGATGAACACCGATGCGCGACCGTCGCGCATCGCCCGGATGGCGTCGACGGTGTCATAGCCGTGCCGCCGCGGTGTGCGGATGCCGTAGCGGTCATCGAGCGCGGCGTGGAAGGACTCCGGCATCTGCTCCCAGATCCCCATCGTCCGGTCGCCCTGGACATTGGAGTGTCCGCGCACCGGGCAGACCCCTGCGCCGGGCTTGCCCATCATGCCGCGCATCAGCAGGACGTTGGTGATCTCGGAGATGGCGGCCACCGCATGGGTGTGCTGGGTCAGCCCCATCGCCCAGCAGATGACCGTGCGCTGCGAGGCAGCCATCATCGCCGCGACCCGCTCCAGCTGCTCCTGGCTGATTCCGCTCGCCTCGACGACGGTGTCGAACGAGACCGCCCGGGCCGCGCCGGCGTACTCCTCGAAGCCGAGACAGTGCGCGGCGATGAATTCCCGATCGACCACCGTGCCCGGCGCCTCGGGCCCCAACTCGTCCTGGGCCTCCAATAGCAACCGCGCGACCCCGCGGAACAGGGCCATGTCGCCGCCCAGGCGGATCTGAACGAATTCGTCGGCCATCAGCACCCCGCCACCGAGCACTCCGCGAACGGTCTGCGGATCCTTGAACCGGATCAGGCCGGCCTCCGGCAGCGGGTTGACGGCGATGATCGTCGCGCCGTTGGCTTTGGCCTTCGCCAGTACCGACAGCATCCGCGGATGGTTGGTGCCCGGGTTCTGCCCGGCGATGACGATCAGATCGGCGGTCTCGATGTCGGTGACCGTCACCGAGCCCTTGCCGATGCCGATCGAATCGGTGAGCGCGGTGCCGGAGGACTCGTGGCACATGTTCGAGCAGTCCGGCAGGTTGTTGGTGCCGAAGCTTCGCACCAGCAATTGATAGAGGAACGCGGCCTCGTTGCTGGTGCGCCCGGAGGTGTAGAACAGCGCCTCGTCCGGGGAGCCGAGGGCGTGCAGGTGCTGCGCGATCAGGCCGTACGCCTGCTCCCAGTCGATCGGTGAATAGTTGTCGGCGCCGGGACGCAGCACCATCGGATGGGTCAGCCGTCCCTGCTGAGATAACCAGTACTCCGATCGCCCGGCGAGGTCGGCGACGCTGTGGCGGGCGAAGAACTCGGGCGTCACCGTGCGGCGGGTGGCCTCCTCGGCGACGGCTTTGGCGCCGTTCTCGCAGAACTCGGCCAGCTTGCGCCCACCGGGTTCCTCCGGCCAGGCGCACCCCGGACAGTCGAAGCCGTCGCGCTGATTGATTTTCG
>JAIOQK010000311.1 GCA_021413425.1 Mycobacterium sp. | reverse complement strand
AGTCACCAAGAGCGGAATGGGCATCTCCGACTGGCTGATCAGCCTGCGCGAGGCGGGCCTGGACACCATCCCGGGGACTGCCGCGGAGATCCTTGACGACGAGGTCCGCTGGGTGCTCACCAAGGGCAAGCTGCCCACCTCGCTGTGGGTGGAGATCGTCACCACCGCTCACGAAGTGGGTCTGCGGTCCAGCTCCACGATGATGTACGGCCACGTCGATGCTCCGCAGCACTGGGTGGCCCATCTCAACGTGCTGCGGGGTATCCAGGACCGCACCGGCGGGTTCACCGAGTTCGTCCCGCTGCCCTTCGTGCACCAGTCCTCGCCGCTGTATCTCGCCGGCGCCGCCCGGCCCGGCCCCACGCACCGGGACAACCGGGCCGTGCACGCCCTGGCCCGGATCATGCTGCACGGCAGGATCTCCCAGATTCAGACCAGCTGGGTCAAACTCGGTGTGCAGCGCAGCCAGGTGATGCTGTGCGGCGGAGCCAACGACCTGGGCGGCACCCTGATGGAGGAGACCATCTCCCGGATGGCCGGCTCGGAGCACGGTTCGGCCAAGACCGCCGCTGAACTGGCGGCCATCGCCGAGGGAATCGGGCGGCCGGCCAGGCAGCGCACCACCACCTACCGCCACCATCTGGGCGACACGCGCGGCTTGAACGCACCGGTGGCGGGCTAGTATCAGCACCGAGAACGCGATTTAGGGCACACTGATTCGGCGATCCGGCGCCGGGCATCGGATACTAGGCCTTCGCGGTTGCCCCGCCCACACAACGAAGAGGACATCGAGGAGACATTCGTGACGTACACGATTGCCGAACCCTGCGTCGACATCAAGGACAAGGCCTGCATCGAGGAGTGCCCAGTCGACTGCATCTACGAGGGCGCCCGGATGCTCTACATCCACCCCGACGAGTGTGTGGACTGCGGTGCATGCGAGCCGGTCTGCCCGGTCGAGGCTATCTACTACGAGGACGATGTGCCCGACCAGTGGTCGCAGTACACCCAGATCAACGCCGACTTCTTCGCTGAACTGGGCTCTCCCGGCGGGGCGTCCAAAGTCGGGATGACCGAGAACGACCCGCAGGTGGTCAAGGGCCTGCCGCCCAAGGCCGAGGACTGACCGACGCCGCACGGCACCGTCGCGTGGCGGCGGTGTCGCACTCGCTGCCGGTGTTCCCCTGGGACACCCTGGTTGACGCCGCGGCCACGGCTCGCGCCCATCCCGGCGGCATCGTCGACCTGTCGGTCGGCACGCCGGTCGATCCGGTGGCTCCGGTGATCCAGCAGGCCCTGGCGGCCGCCGCCGCCGAACCCGGCTACCCCTCCACCGCCGGAACCCCGCAACTGCGGGCCAGCGCCGTGGCCGCGCTCTCGCGCCGCTACGGCGTCACCGGCCTTGCCGAGCACGCGGTGCTGCCGGTGATCGGAACCAAGGAGCTGATCGCCTGGCTGCCCACGCTGTTGGGCCTCGGCGGTGGCGACACCGTGGTTGTCCCCGAACTGGCCTACCCCACCTATGAGGTGGGTGCCCGGCTGGCCGGTGCTCAGGTGGTGGCCGCCGATTCGCTGACCGCACTGGGGCCGCAGTCCCCGGCCGTCCTGTACCTCAATTCGCCGAGCAACCCCACCGGGCGAGTCCTCGGCGTGGAGCATCTGCGCAAGGTGGTCGGCTGGGCGCGGGAGCGCGGCGTGCTGGTGGTGTCCGATGAGTGCTATCTCGGACTGGGCTGGGATGAGCGGGGAGTCTCGGTTCTGCATCCGTCGGTCAGCGACGGCGACCACACCGGACTGCTGGCGGTGCACTCGCTGTCGAAGAGTTCCTCGATGGCGGGCTACCGGGCCGGCTTCATCGCCGGCGATGCCGCACTGGTCGCCGAACTGCTCGCCGTGCGCAAACACGCCGGAATGATGGTGCCCAACCCGGTGCAGTCGGCGATGGTCGCCGCCCTCGACGATGACGAGCACGAGGCCGCGCAGCGGGAGCGCTACGCCCGCCGTCGTCAGGTGCTGCTGGCCGCGTTCGCCTCGGCCGGGTTCACCATCGAGCACTCGGTGGCCGGGCTGTATCTGTGGGCCACCCGGGGTGAGCCATGCCGCGCGACCGTGGACTGGCTCGCGCAGCGGGGAATCCTGGTGGC
>JAIOQK010000017.1 GCA_021413425.1 Mycobacterium sp. | reverse complement strand
CTGGCGGCCGCCGCGGCGGAGGTGGTGGCGGCCGAGGTGGTGGCCTCCGCGGAGGTCTTCTTCTCCGTCGACTCCTTGGTGGCCGTCGAACACGCCGACAGGGTGAGCGCGGTCGCCGCGGCGATGGCGGCGGCGGTCATAATCGAGCGATTCAGGTGCATGCGGTGATCTCCTTGTAGTACATCCATGGCAGAGCGGCCTTGTTGGCCCCAGTTCCCATCATGCGGCTTATCGGCCACATTGTTCAGCACACGGCGTTTTTCGCCGCATGTGGAAGTTCGGCGCCGGTGCCGCCGCGGATGGGTCGGTGTGATCGCGCTCACAGCCTCGCGAAAGGGCACAATGAGCCGGTGAGCAACACCGATCGCCTCCGGGTGCTGATCCTCGGCAGCACCGGGTCGATCGGCACACAGGCGCTGGAGGTCATCGCCGCTAATCCGGACCGCTTCGAGGTCGTCGGGCTGGCTGCCGGGGGAGCGAACCTCGACCTGCTGGCCCGCCAGCGTTCCGAGACTTCAGTGTCCGCTGTCGCCGTGGCCGACCCGGTCGCCGCTGGCAAACTCGGCGACGTTCCCTACAGCGGACCGGATTCGGTGACCCAACTGGTCACCGACACCGAGGCCGACGTCGTGCTCAACGCCCTGGTCGGCGCGCTGGGTCTCAAACCCACGCTGGCGGCCCTGCACAGCGGCGCGCGGCTCGCGCTGGCCAACAAGGAATCCCTGGTCGCCGGTGGCCCCCTGGTACTGCGTGCGGCCAAGCCCGGCCAGATCGTCCCGGTGGACTCCGAACACTCCGCGCTGGCCCAGTGCCTGCGTGCCGGCGGTGCCGACGAGGTGGCCCGGCTGGTGCTGACCGCCTCTGGGGGGCCGTTTCGCGGCTGGAGCGCCGCGGCGCTGGAGTCGGTAACGCGGGAGCAGGCCGGCGCCCATCCCACCTGGGACATGGGCCCGATGAACACATTGAACTCGGCGTCGCTGGTCAACAAGGGTCTCGAACTCATCGAGACACACCTGCTGTTCGGCATTCCCTACGACCGCATCGACGTCGTGGTGCATCCGCAGTCGATCGTGCACTCGATGGTGACCTTCGTCGATGGTTCGACCATCGCCCAGGCCAGCCCGCCGGACATGAAGCTGCCCATCTCGCTGGCTCTGGGCTGGCCTGAGCGGGTGGCCGGCTCGGCGCCGGCGTGCGACTTCAGCACCGCCTCCCGCTGGGATTTCGAGCCCCTCGACGATGCGATGTTCCCCGCGGTGGCGCTGGCGCGGCAGGCCGGTGAGGCCGGCGGGTGCATGACGGCGGTGTACAACGCGGCCAACGAGGAGGCGGCCGCGGCCTTCCTGGCCGGCCGCATCAAATTCACCACGATTGTGCGAACAATCGCTGACGTCCTGGGCGCCGCCGACCAGTGGCGGGCGCAACCGGCTACCGTAGAGGACATACTCGACGCCCAGGACTGGGCCAGGCAACGTGCCCGCGGCGCCCTCGGCGCCGCCGCACAGGAGGTCACGTCTCTCCCATGATGTTCGCCCTCGGAATCTTCCTGTTCGCGCTGGCCATTCTGATCTCGGTGGCGCTGCACGAGTGCGGCCACATGTGGGTTGCCCGCGCCACCGGGATGAAAGTGCGCCGGTACTTCGTCGGCTTCGGCCCCACCCTCTGGTCGACCACCCGGCCCAACAAGCTCGGCACCACCGAGTACGGCATCAAGGCCATCCCGCTGGGCGGGTTCTGCGATATCGCCGGGATGACCTCGGCGGAGGATCTGCGTCCCGAGGACGAGCCGCACGCGATGTTCAAGAAAGAGCCCTGGAAGCGGATCGCGGTGCTGTTCGCCGGCCCGGCCATGAACTTCATCATCGGCCTGGTGCTCATATTCGGCATCGCCGTGGTGTGGGGCCTGCCGCAACTGCATCCGCCGACCACCGCGGTCGTCGGGCAGACCTCCTGCGTGCAGCCGGAGGTCGTCAAGGGCGAGTTGAGTACCTGCGCGGGCACCGGGCCCGCCGCCGCGGCCGGCATCGAAGCCGGCGACGTGGTGGTGAAGGTCGGCGCCACCCCGGTGAAAACCTTTGAGGAGATGGTCGCCGCCGTTCAGAAGTCCAGTGGGCCGACCCCCTTCGTGGTGGAACGCACCCGGGACGGACAGACCTCCACCATCGACACCGTTGTCGATGTCACCACCACTCAGCGCTGGGTGCGCGGCGCCGACGGCGCTGACGCGGCCGGGCCATCGACCGTCGGCGCGATCGGCATCAAGGCCGCCGATCTCGGCCCCACCCAGTACAACGTGCTCACCGCGATACCGGCGACCTTCGTCTTCACCGGCGAACTGGGAGTCGAACTCGCCAAGTCGCTGGCCGCCATCCCCACCAAGGTGGGCGCCCTGGTATCGGCCATCGGCGGCGGCGAGCGTGACCCGCAGACACCGATCAGCGTCGTCGGGGCGAGCATCATCGGCGGCGACACCGTCGATCGGGGCCTGTGGGTGGCGTTCTGGTTCTTCCTGGCCCAGCTCAACTTCGTCCTCGGGGCCATCAACCTCGTGCCGCTGCTGCCGTTCGACGGCGGCCACATCGCCGTCGCGATATACGAGAAGATCCGCAACGTCATCCGCTCCGCTCGCGGCCTGGTGCCCGCCGGCCCGGTGAATTACAACAAGCTCATGCCCGCCACGTACGTGATCCTGGTCGTCGTCGTCAGTTACATGGCGTTGACCGTGACCGCTGACCTGGTGAACCCGATCCGGTTGTTCCAGTAACAGCCAGTAGGAGAATGTGATGTCCAGCGTGTCAGTTGGTCTGGGAATGCCTCCCGCCCCGCCGCCGACGCTCGCACCGCGACGCAAGACCCGTCAGCTCATGGTGCGCGACGTCGGTGTGGGCAGCGACTACCCGATCTCGGTGCAGTCGATGTGCACCACCAAGACCCACGACATCAATGCCACCCTGCAGCAGATTGCCGAGCTGACCGCCACCGGATGCGACATCGTGCGGGTGGCCTGCCCCCGCCAGGAGGATGCCGACGCGCTGGCCGTCATCGCCAAGAAGAGCAAGATCCCGGTGATCGCCGACATCCACTTCCAGCCGAAGTACATCTTCGCCGCCATCGACGCCGGCTGCGCGGCGGTCCGGGTCAACCCGGGCAACATCAAGGAGTTCGACGGCCGCGTCGGCGAAGTCGCCAAAGCCGCCGGCGCAGCGGGCATCCCGATCCGCATCGGCGTCAACGCCGGCTCACTGGACAAGCGGTTCCTGGAGAAGTACGGCAAAGCCACCCCCGAGGCGCTCGTCGAATCCGCGCTCTGGGAGGCCTCGCTGTTCGAGGAGCACGGCTTCGGCAACATCAAGATCAGCGTCAAGCACAACGACCCCGTCATCATGGTGGCGGCCTACCAGCTGCTGGCCGAAAAGTGTGATTACCCACTGCATCTCGGCGTGACCGAGGCCGGCCCGGCGTTTCAGGGTACCATCAAGTCGGCCGTCGCGTTCGGTGCGCTGCTGTCCCAGGGCATCGGCGACACCATCCGGGTGTCGCTGTCGGCGCCGCCGGTGGAAGAGGTCAAGGTCGGCAACCAGATCCTGGAATCGCTCAACCTGCGGCCGCGCGGGCTGGAGATCGTCTCGTGCCCGTCCTGAGGCCGCGCCCAGGTGGACGTCTACACCATGGCCAACGAGGTGACCGCCGGACTGGAGGGCCTCGACGTGCCGCTGCGGGTGGCGGTGATGGGCTGTGTGGTCAACGGTCCCGGCGAGGCGCGCGAGGCCGATCTCGGTGTCGCCTCCGGCAACGGCAAGGGCCAGATCTTCGTCAAGGGTGAGGTCATCAAGACGGTGCCCGAGGCCA
>JAIOQK010000245.1 GCA_021413425.1 Mycobacterium sp. | reverse complement strand
GTCACCACATCCACCGAGGGCCGCTGGGTGGCCAGCACCAGATGGATGCCTGCGGCGCGGGCCTTCTGGGTGATCCGCACGATGGCGTCCTCGACGTCGCGCGGTGCGGTCATCATGAGGTCGGCGAGCTCGTCAACGATCGCCACGATGTAGGGGTAGGGCTTGTACACGCGTTCGCTGCCCAGCGGGGTGGTGATCGCCCCGGAGCGCACCTTGGCGTTGAAGTCGTCGATGTGGCGCACCCGGGACGCCTGCATGTCCTGGTAGCGCTGCTCCATCTCCTCGACCAGCCAGGTCAGCGCGGCGGCGGCCTTCTTCGGCTGGGTGATGATCGGGGTGATCAGATGCGGAATGCCTTCGTAGGGAGTGAGTTCCACCATCTTCGGGTCGATCAGGATCATCCGGACTTCCTCGGGCGTGGCCCGCACCAGCAGCGAGATCAGCATCGAGTTGACGAAGCTGGACTTGCCCGATCCGGTCGAACCCGCGACCAGCAGGTGCGGCATCTTCGCCAGGTTGGCCGAGATGAAGTCACCCTCGATGTCCTTGCCGAGACCGACCATCAGAGGGTGGTGGTCGCGGCGGGTCGACGGCGCGGTGAGAACGTCCGCGAGGCGGACCATCTCACGATCGGTGTTGGGCACCTCGATGCCCACGGCCGACTTGCCGGGGATCGGTGCGAGCATGCGCACACTCTCGGTGGCCACCGCGTAGGCGATATTGCGTTGCAGCGCAGTGATTTTCTCGACCTTCACACCGGGGCCGAGTTCGACCTCGTAGCGGGTGACCGTCGGCCCGCGGGTACAGCCGGTGACCGAGGCGTCGACCTTGAACTGCTGCAGAACCGTCGAAATGGCCTCCACCATCTGATCATTAGCGGCGCTACGGCGCTTGGGCGGGTCGCCGGGGATCAGGATATCCAGCGACGGCGGCCGGTAGTCACCCTCGGGCGCACGCTCCGCCGGCGCGGTCGCCGATTTCGGTTTGGCGGCGACGGGCTTCTTGCGGCGGGGCTTGATCGGCTCGGTGGTCATCGTCGCCACTCCCCCGCGAGTGGCCATCGCCCCAGCCACCACTGCCGGCGTCGCCTCGTCAAGCGGGTAGTTGTCGTACGGTGAGCCGCCCGGCGCTGCGGCGCCCGGCCAGGACTGTGGCTCGTCGGCGTAGGCGCGCGGATCGTCGTAGTAGCCGTCGGAGAAGTCGTCGGCGACCTCACCGCGCAGCGCCCGGCCCCCAATCGCCGGAGTGCCGTTGTCGCCGTCGTAGCCGTCGACGTCGTAGTGCTCGCCGTACCGGCGGCTGAACCGGGTGCTGAACATCTCGTACACGGTGTCGGGCAGTTCCCGAAGCGTCGTGCCGGTGATCAGCAGCACCCCGAAGATGACGGCGAACACCAGAAGTGGGGTGGCGATCCAGGCGGTGACGCCGTCGGAGAGCGGGCCGCTGACGGCGAAGCCGATGAACCCTCCGGCGTGCCGGCGGCCGACCGGGTCGACGGGCGAGCCCGACCACAGATGCCACAGCCCCAGAACCGGCAACCCGATCATCGCCGCACCGAGAGCCAGCCGGGGCCGGGCCTGCTCGTGCGGTTCGGTGCGCATGAGCAGCACCGCGACGCCCGCGGCCAGCAGGGGCAGCAGCACCACCGCGGCGCCGACCAGTGTCCGCAGCATCGAGTCGATCCAGCTGCCGACCGGCCGGGCGGCATCGAACCAGGAGGCGGCCGCGATGACGACTGCCAGTGCCAGCAGACCCAGGGCGATGCCGTCGCGACGGTGGGCCGGCTCGATCTCGCGGGCCCGGCCGACCGAGCGTGCGGTCGACCCGGCGCCGCGGGCCACCACCAGCCAGCCGGCCCGGGCCGCACGGGCGCCCCCGGCGGCGGCCAGCGCCAGCGTGGACGGCGACTTGGCCGCGGTCGGCTTACGGCGCGGAGGCGAGGACTGGGACGGCTTCGCCGCCGCGGCGCCTTTCGACCTGGACGTGCCTTGTGACCTGGTCGGACGCGCGCCGGAGCGAGCGGCGGTCTTATTCGCCATGGCCCGAAGATTAGTCCCACCGGTATCACCAGCACCATAGGCAACACGGCTAGCGTGCGGGCCGTTGCAAGACCGCAATCAATCGGCGAAAGCGGCCTGCAGGGCGGCGCGGCGGCTGATGGCCGCCTGGAAGCGTTCGCGGTCGAGGTCGGTGACCGGGACCAGCGGAGTCACCGGTACCGGTGCCCCGGCCGAGTCGACGGCCACCATGGTGAAGTAGCAGCTGTTGGTGTGGCGGCGACTGCCGTCCCGGATGTTCTCGGTATCCACCCGGATGCCTACCTCCAGCGAGGTCCGGCCGGTGTAATTCACCGACGCCGAGAACGACACCAACTCCCCCACCTTGATGGAGTCCCGAAACAGCACCCGGTCGACCGAGAGCGTCACCACATAGGTGCCCGCGTAGCGGCTGGCGCACGAGTAGGCCACCTGGTCGAGCAGTTTGAGCAGCGTGCCGCCGTGGACGTTGCCGGAGAAGTTCGCCATGTCCGGTGTCATCAGCACCGTCATGTATAGCGACTTGCGGTCTTGGGACTTTTCCACACCGGGGCCTTCCTGTGATCGGTGACAATCTACGGTGGAGACCAATCGCCCGTTGCCCGAAACCCGGAGCCCGAAACCAGGAGTCAGCCCATGCCCGTCGTCGTCGTCGCGTCCTTCACCGCCAAGCCCGAGTCCGCCGAGGCCGTCCGGGCCGCGTGCGAGACGGCTATCGCCGAGGTACATGACGAGCCCGGCTGCGAGCTGTACTCGCTGCACCGCACCGGCGACACCTTCGTGTTCATCGAGCAGTGGGCCGACGCCGATGCGCTGCAGGCGCACAGCAAGGCGCCGGCGTTCGGTGTCCTGTTCGCCGCGATCGGTGATCACCTGGCGGGATCGCCGGATATCAAAATGCTCGAGCCCATCCAGGCCGGAGACCCGGCCAAGGGTCAACTGCGCGCCTGACGGTGGATGCACTGCGCGGAAAAGTCGCGTTCATCACCGGCGCCGCCCGCGGTCAGGGCCGGGCGCACGCGGTCAAGCTGGCGGCCGAGGGTGCGGACATCATCGCGGTGGACCTGTGCGAGCAGATCGCCAGTGTGCCCTACCCGCTGGCCACACCGGAGGATCTCGCGGCGACGGTGAAACTAGTCGAGGACACCGGCGCCCGGATCGTCGCGCGCCAGGCCGACGTGCGTGACCGCGCCGCGCTGAAGACGGCACTGGCCGAGGGCATCGCCGAGTTGGGCCGTCTCGACATCGTGATCGCCAACGCCGGCATCGCACCGATGATGGGCGAGGACGCCTGGCAGGACGTCCTCGATGTGAATCTCACCGGCGTCTACCACACGGTGGATGTGGCGATGCGGCCGCTGATCAAACAGGGCGAGGGCGGCTCGGTGGTGCTGACCAGTTCGGTGGCCGGCCTGGTCGGCATCGGCGCCCCGATCGCCGGATCGCTGGGCTACACGGTGGCCAAACACGGTGTCGTGGGGCTGATGCGGGCCTACGCGAATTTCCTTGCCACCTACAGCATCCGGGTGAACTCGGTGCACCCGGCCGGGGTGGACACCCCGATGATCGACAACGAATTCACCCGCTCCTGGCTCGACGGCATCGCCCAGCAGCAGCAGGTCGGACCGGACATGACCAACGCGCTTCCGGTGCAGACCCTGGAGGCCGACGATATCGCCAACGCGGTGCTGTGGCTGGTGTCCGACGCCGCGCGGTATGTGACCGGGGTGGCGCTTCCGGTGGACGCCGGCTTCGTCAACAAGCGCTGAGGCGGATCAGACCTCGAGCAC
>JAIOQK010000016.1 GCA_021413425.1 Mycobacterium sp. | reverse complement strand
GCCTATGGCGACGGTTCGCAGTTCTGGACGGCCGAGGCGCGTGATGCGCTGGAGGCCTCCGCGGAGCGCCTCGCCGCGTACTTCGTGGTCACCACACCTACCATGCTCGCCTTCGACATCACCGCGGACAACTCGCCGTCTGAGGGCACGCTGGCCTCTGCCGGCAGCGATCTGTTCGGCACCGGATCCGGCTTCTTCCCGACCGTGGTGCAGGAGAAGATCCTGACCGGGATCGACCCGAACGGTTCGAGGGCCGACGGCGACATCTACTTCAACTTCGGAAACCCCTGGGCATTCGGCACCGTGGTGAGTGATTCGGAGTACGACTTCACCTCGACGGCGATGCACGAGTTACTGCACACCTTCGGCTTCCTGTCCTACACCGACGAGGCGGGCTACAACACCGGCCGCGAGTGGACGACCTTCGACCAGTTCATCGTCACCTCTGACGGCACTGCGGTGATCAGCGACACCTACCGCTTCGACACCGCCTACAACGGCAATCTCACCGGCAGAAACGGCGGTCTGTACTTCGCCGGGCCCAACGCGGTGGCCGCCTATGGCGGTTACGTTCCGCTGTATACGCCGCGCCCGTGGGAGCCGGGCAGCTCAACCTCACACCTGGACGACGACACCTTCACCGGTTCGGACACACAGATGATGAATGCGTTCAGCGACGTCGGGCTCGGCATCCGGGTTCTCAGCCCGATCGAGCTGGGTATCCTCAAAGACCTCGGCTACACCGTCACCGACTCGCCGGTGTACGCGGTGGTGTTCATCGGGTTCGCGTTCCTGCGCCGCAGGAATCGCGCGGCCTAACCGCCGGTCAGCTGGTCGATGAGGGTGTAGCTCAACGGATCATCGGGCAGTACCAGGGCGAAGCCCTCCAGGAATATGATCGCAATGACGTTGGCGGCAATCACACCGATGAAGAGCCAGATGATCGCGGTCGACACGGTGCGCGCAGTGGTGCCGGCCGCCGGCGCCTGCGGGATTCCGCGCGGCATCAGCATCAGCATCGCACCGACATAGATCATCACGATCGCGAAGGTGATGAACGCCCACGTGTAGAGGTGCAGACCCAGGAACGGCTCGCCGTAGCCGGGATCGCCGGGCAGGATGTGCAATGCGATCTGGCGAAGCGACACCGACGCTCCGGCCAAGACGCCGAGCAGCCCCATTCCCAGGCCCTGGGCATAGCGGGCGGTGGTCAGCGTGCCGCGCCGCGCCTGCATGATGACGAACAGCGCGCCCAGGGTCGCCAGGATCATCCCGTAGCGCTGCAGCATGCACAGCGGGCAGGGGAACTCGCCCATGACGAACTGAATGTAGAAGGCGCTGATCATGACCACGCTATAGGCGAGCACCCAGGCGTGCAGACCCCAGTAGGCGATGAATCCCCACACCCCGCCCCGGCCCTCGGCCGAGTCGGCGGCGGGTGTCGTCTCCGCGATGACCTCCGACATCAGAAGCTCAGATCCAGGACGGAGGTGACGTGAAAGCGGAATAACCCGATCATCGCGACGACGCCGACGAACCACAGCGCGAGGATCAACTCACGCTTGGCACCCCGCCAGATCAGCAGCGCGATCCCGAACAGCAAGACCATGATGAGAATGTCCACCCGCGAACCCTAAGACGCGGACGACTCCGGTGGGGGTGGTTTAGCCCGGGAAAATCCGCACCCAGTCGACCAGCATCTCGGCCGGGTAGGTGCCCCGGGATGCGTCCTTGCCGCCGGAACCGCCGACGGCCACATTGAGGACGGGCTTGAGTACGTAGCCCGGGTCGTTGAAGGGCCAGTCGTCGATCGAGTAGGCCGGCACCTCGAAGTACGGTTCCATACCGGGCTTGTAGTCCTGCCAGAAGTACAGCCCCGACTGATTCCACGTCATCCGCCAGGTGTGCCAGAGGCCGTCGACCGGATACGGCCGGGTGGCGAAAGAGGTGCCGTCGAGGCGGGCGTGCACGGTCGTGCCGGAGGGCCATTCCATGTTCCCGTACCACTCGAAGAGGTCGACCTCGCCTCCGCGGACAGGGGCATCGTTGAGCAGCCACCACGCCGGCCAGCACCCGGGTGTCAGGCAGTTGAGCTTCACCCGCGCCTCGAAGGTGTGGTTGATCGGGGCTCCGAAGTTGCCGACGACCTTGCCGCTGACGTACTTCCCGGGGGCCTCGCGGGTGGCCCGGATGACCAG
>JAIOQK010000244.1 GCA_021413425.1 Mycobacterium sp. | reverse complement strand
GGCACCGAGCAGATCACCCTTGGCGTCTTTGACCGCGACGATGTTGGGGTGCCGCGCCAGCGTCCGCAGCGTGTCCCACTCGTTGGGAATCATTGACCGCGGCGGAATGTCGTAGAGCACTACGGGCAGGTCGGTGGCGTCGGCGACGGCGGTGAAGTGCGCCACCAGGCCACTCTGTGGAGGCCGCGAGTAGTACGGGGTGACCACGAGCAGCCCGTGCGCGCCTTCGGCCGCGCAGGCCTTGGCCAGTCGCACACTGTGCGCGGTGTCGTAGGTTCCCGCACCGGCGATGATGCGGGCACGATCGCCCACCGCCTCGAGCACGGTGCGGACCAGGGTGAGTTTCTCGTCGTCGGTGGTGGTCGGTGACTCCCCGGTGGTGCCGGACAGCACCAGCCCGTCGCACCCGGCGTCCACCAGCCGGGTGGCCAGCCGGGCCGCGGCGGCGGTGTCCAGGGAACCGTCGGCGGCGAACGGTGTCACCATCGCGGTCAGCACCGTGCCCAGCCGCGCGCCGGGATCGAATCCGCTGGTACTCACGGTCCCTTAGGTTACCCGGTCTGGATGCATCTCAGTCGCTACAGCTCAGTAGCAAGCGGGCTGGTCGCCACCTCGCTGCCGTCGGCCAGCACGGTGATCTCGAAATCGGCGAACACCGCGGGCGCCGCGGCGGTCAGCTCACGCAGGCAGGCGATGGCCAGCCGGCGAATCTCGGTGTCGGCGTGCTCACTGGCGCGCATCGCGATGAAGTGCCGCCACGCCCGGTAGTTGCCGGTCACCACCAGGCGGGTCTCGGTGTCGTTGGGCAGCACCGCCCGCGCGGCCTGGCGGGCCTGCTTGCGCTGCAGCACGGCGTTGGGCGCCTCGGCGAACTTCGCCTCGAGTCGCTCCAGCACCTCCAGATAGGCGGCCCGGCTGGCGTCGGCGGCGTCGAGCACGATCTGCCGCAGGTCGGGGTCGTCGTCGAGTCCCGGCGGCAGGACCACCCGGGCGTCGTCCTCGGGGACGTAGCGCTGGGACAGCTGGGAGTAGGAGAAGTGCCGGTGCCGGATCAACTCGTGGGTACATGACCGCGATACCCCGGTGATGTAGAAGGACACCGACGCATGCTCGAGCACCGAGAAGTGTCCGACCTCCACGATGTGGGAGATGTAGGAGGCGTTGGTCGCGGTGCGCGGGTTGGGTTTCGACCAGCTCTGATAGCAGGCGCGGCCGGCGAACTCTACGAGTGCCTGACCGCCGTCAGCGTCGGTATCCCACGGCACGTCCGCGGGTGCGCGGAACTCGGTCTTCGCGATGAGTTGCACGCGCAGAGGTGCTGTCTGTGCCACGGGGAGAACCCTAACCGGGGTGTTTTCAGCTGAACCGACGGCGCCTCGTCCACGACTGTGCGGAATCCAACGCTGTGACGGCGTGTCCCGCACGAAACCGCACGATCGAGCGCTGGTCAGCGCAACCGGCGGCGGCACTGAGGGTCATGGGCGCAGGAAGTTGTGAAACCGGTAGCGCAAACCCGATGTGCTGTCGTGCCAGTCACCGGAGGTCCCGACCCAGGACTCGTCGAGCACCGGGGCCAGCGCATCGTCGTCCTCTAAGCGCAGGTCGATCTCCACCTCGGTGACCTCGCATCGGGTAGCCGCGGGAAGTGCGAGGTGGTAGATCTCCGAGCCGCCGATCACCCACGTCTGCGGTTCAGCCAGGGCCGCCTCGATGGAGGTGACGACGTCCGCCCCGTCGGCCCGGTAGTCCGGGTCGCGGGTGATCACGATATTTCGG
>JAIOQK010000243.1 GCA_021413425.1 Mycobacterium sp. | reverse complement strand
GTCCCCCGAGACCGCCCGCACCGTCGCCGTCGAACTCACCGAGCACGACGCGTTCGCCGCACACATCGACATCGAACTCGGCATCGACCCCGACGAGCTCACCAACCCCTGGCACGCTGCGATCTCCTCGGCGATCGCCTTCACCGTCGGGGCGCTATTGCCGATGCTGGCGATCCTGCTGCCGCCGCCGTCGTTGCGCATACCGATCACCTTCGTCGGTGTGCTGCTGGCGCTGGCGATCACCGGATGGGCCAGCGCCCGCCTCGGCGGCGCCGATGCCCGTCGGGCGACCCAGCGGGTGGTCATCGGCGGAGCGGTGGCGATGGCGATCACCTACGGTATCGGCCGCCTGGTCGGCGTCGTCGTTTAGTCGTCGTCGTCTAGTCGCGGTACTCGGCGACCCCGTCGTCGAGGACGACGCGGGCGTTGGAGCCGTCCGGCGCGCTGGCCTGCGTGCGGTAGAGCGCGCGGCCGGATCCGGTGCGCCAGATCGACGTGGTCAATGTCTCGCCGGGGAAGACCGGGGAGGAGAACCGCGCTGCCACCGCCGTGAGCTTGGCGGCGTTCCCGCCGGCCAACTCGGCCAGCAGGGCCCGGCCGGCGAAGCCGTAGGTGCACAGCCCGTGCAGGATCGGCGTCGGGAAGCCGGCCATCTCCCGGGCGAACCAGGGATCGCTGTGCAGCGGGTTGCGGTCGCCGGAGAGCCGATAGATCAGCGCCTGGTCCTCCCGGGTGGGCAGAGCGATGCGCGCGTCGGGTTCGCGGTCGGGGAATTCCGGGGCGGCCGGGCGCTGGCCGGGCTGGCCGCCGAACCCCCCGTCACCGCGGATAACCAGCGTGGTGAGCGTCTCGGCGATCTGGGCTCCGGTGGCCGGGTCGCTGCCGCGGGCGCGCAGCATGATGATCGCGTTCTTGCCCTCGCCCTTGTCCTGGATATCGGCCACCTCGGCGACCACCGACAGCGCGCCCGAGGCCGGCAGCGGGGCCGAGAGCCGGATCTCCTGCGAACCGTGCAGCAGCTTGCCCCAGTTGAACGAGCCGACAAGCGAGGCGGCGCCGAACCCCATGCAACAGATCACCGCGAAGGTGGGCAGCACCTGCTGGGGGACGTCGTGGCTGTTCTCGGTGGTGAAGGCGAGATCGTCGGTTCCGGCCCCGACACCGAGGGCATACAGCATGGTGTCGCGGTCGGTCCACTCATAGATCGCGGGTTCGGTCACCGTGCCGATTGCCGAGGGATCGATTGCCATAGCCGCTCCTGATCGTCATTGAGATCGCTCACTTGAGAAATCCGCCCCCGCGGAGGCGGTCGAGAGTGCACGCTATCTCCTATGAGCGCTGTGATGAACGTTGCACCCGTCCGATACCTGCGCGCGGCCGTCGCGGCGGCGATGGCGGTGGCGCTGCTCGCCTCCTGCTCCGGCCCGCCGGCTCCGCGCACCGTCACCCTGACGTTCATCCGGCACGCGGAGACCGACGCCAACGCCGCCGGTATCGCCGCCACCACCGTGCCCGGCCCGCCGCTGACCGCCAAGGGCGAGGAACAGGCCACCACGCTGGCCAACAAGCTCAAGGGTGAGGACTACGACGGCGTCTACGCCTCGCAGATGGTGCGCACCCAGCAGACCGCCGCACCGATGGCCAAGGAGTTGGGCGAAGAGGTGACGGTGCTGCCCGGGCTCAACGAGATCTCGGCGGGCTGGTTCGAGGGTGTGTCGATGAAGGAGACCTCGAACACTCTGCTGCTCGGCCCGGAGGGCTGGCTCAAGGGTGACCGGCGCTACGGCATCCCGGGGTCGGTGAACGGCAACCAGTTCAACCAGGCGTTCAGCGCCGCCGTGCAGAAGATCTACGACAGCGGCGATAACAAGCCGGTCGCGTTCTCCAGCGGCCTGGCGATCATGATGTGGACGTTGCTCAACGCCCGCAACGGTCGCAACAATCTGCTCAACGACCATCCGCTGCCCAACACCGCACAGGTGGTCATCAAGGGCAACCCGTTCACCGGCTGGACATTGGAAAGCTGGGACGGCATCACCAACTTCGCGCCCGAAGCCGACTAAAGCGCTCGTGAGTCCGGCCGCACACTCGGCGATGCCGCTGCGGGTGCGCTACGTCGAGTGCGATATGCAGGGCCGGGTGTTCAACGGCCACTACCTCACCTGGACCGACATGGCGCACACCGAGGCGTTGCGTGAGCACATAGGCGGTTATTCCGAGATGCTCGACCGCGGCATCGATCTGGTGGTGGCCGCGGCCGAGATCCAGTTCCGCACACCAGCACGGTTCGACGACGAACTGGTGGTGGCCGTGGCGGTGGAGCCGCCCGGCACCACCTCACTGCGCAGCCGGTTCACCATCACCCGCGGCGAGGACGTGATCGCCGAGGCGACGATGATCCACGTCTGCGTGGACGCCACCAGCTTCGAGAAGTGCGGTTGGCCGGACTGGTTCCGCGACCGGCTGGCCGCTCACTCGTAGACACCCTCCACACACCAGCGCCGCCGGCGGTAGCACAGCAGCAGGGCGCGGGGCGGGTCGCCGTCGAGCAGTACCTGCGCCCGCGCCGTACGCCCGGACACCTGCTGGTCCCACCACCGATCGTCCACCGGCCATGGCCCGGCCCACCAGCTCAGTGCGCCGCGATGGGCCGGTGTTCCGTTCAGCCGGGCGGGCTCGGCGGTGAACAGTCCCCGGGCGCTCACCCGAACCGGATCCCCTTGGGCGTCAAGGAGTT
>JAIOQK010000353.1 GCA_021413425.1 Mycobacterium sp. | reverse complement strand
ATCGCCGCAGGCATCCGCCTCCCGCTTGAGTGCGGCATAAACTGAGACCCCTTGGGCCACCGGCAGCAGTGCGGTCAGGTAGGTCATGGTGTCGGGCGCGGGCCGGATGGTGACGGTCCGGTCGTGCGTTGCGCGTGCCGCGCGGTCGACTACCGCATGCGGGTCCAGTCGGTAGGCGATCGCCTTGGCCGCAGCCGCCAGCGCTGCATCACCCACCCCGTCAAGCTTTTTCGTGTCCGAACAGAGCTCGGCATCAAGGCGACCCCGGTCCGCTAGGTCAAGGCAGGCCGACTCGCGGACGACAATGGTGGCCCGCCACTCGGACAGCACCCCGGCCTCGAGAGCGGCCAACGTGTGGGGCATCTCGTGAACCAGCGCCTTGGCGAACCCGAGATGGCGGCCACCACGCGCCGGCGAATCCCGTCGGGCCAGCGCCACTTCGGCGGCAACCCCGCGGCCCCGCCGAACGGCGGGCACTCCCCTGTCCGCCTCGGCAGCACGCAGGGCGACATCGAGGGCGACGGCCAGCCTGGCCTGCCGCGCAGCGGCCGCGGCCTTGAGCCGCTCCAGAGCGGCGATGCCCTCCACCAGTGCAGACTCCCCGGTGGACGGATCGAGATCGGTCAATAAATCGAACATACTTTCGATACTAGAGGTCGCCTCTGACAAACCCCGGGCACAGCCGTCGACGTCCCATACAGTCGGCATGTGACCCACACCGCAAGCTCATATGTCGGCCGCGTCGGAGCGCTGGCATTCGCCCTGGGCGCGGGGGTGGTGATCGCCGGCGGCGTTGCCGCCGCAAGCGCCGACACCGGCACCGATCGCTCGTCGGCGTCGGTAGCCAGTCCCGGACCGCGGGTCTCCACAGCAACCCAGCCGTCTCGGACACGGGCCGTCGCGCCCGCCAAGACCACCAAGACGACCAAGACCACCAAGACCGCCGAGCAAGCCGCAGCTCCCAGCGCCGGTGCCCAAAGCGTGGGGTCCACTATCTTCGCCCGCCGGCCCACCCTCGCCTACAACGCGGCGCAGAACGTCCAGGACGTCGACGGCTCCATCTCGGGAACGCTGAACCCCAACCAGGCAAATGGATATTCGTTGACCTATTCCGTCACCGGCGCACCGGCCAAAGGTTCGGTCGACATCGCCGCCAACGGCACCTTCATCTACACGCCCGACTCCGATTTCGCCGCCCTCGGCGGCACCGACACCTTCACGGTCCTGGCCGACGACCGGCCGGGCAACGTCGAACACTGGCATGGGCTCTCAACGTTCTTCGCGCCCAACGGCGGTCACACCGCCACCACAGCCGTGACGGTTCTACAGAACCCGACCGACACACCGATACCGATCAGTGTGCTGGGAAACAGCGATCAGCTACGCGCCGAAAGCCTGGCCACCTCGCTGCAGGAGTCGCCGCTGAACCGGGTGGCCGCCGAGATCCTCAAGGCGGGCTGGCTGCTTGCCGCCTCCCGCAACTACGAACTGATCGGCGGTCCCGACGCGGAGAATCTCGCCCGCCTCGACCAGGCCGTCATCGAATACGCGACCCAGGCCGCCCTGGCCGTCCAGTTGCTGGACTCGATGAACCCCACCGTGATCCAGCAGGTCGCCCCGCCGCACGACTGGTATCTGCAGGAATTCGCCGGATCGCGGATCTGGTACGACAACCCCGACACCATCTATCGCTTCATCGGAGTCAACAGCGCCTCGTCGTACGTCATCTCCGGCCGCTTCGACCTCTCCGCCGGCAAGGAGTTGCCTGCCGACACCAACTTCAGTGTGCTCACCGGCCTCAGCGGTATCACGGCGGACAACCTCAACGGCCGCGACATGGTGATCAATCCCGACGGATCGTTCAGCATCACCGCCAGTTCGGCGCCCGCGGCCCCCGGCCAGGCCAACCACCTGCAACTGGTACCCGGCACGACGCTGATCACCACCCGGAACACGTTGACGGACTGGAACACCCAGCCGCCGATGACCCTGTCGGTGCTGCGGGTCAGTGGGCCGCCGCCGAGCCTGTTCGCCCAGATAGGCGGATTCGCAATTCCGGGCCTCGGCCCGTTGATCGCCGGCGATCCGCTACTGACCGCTCTGGTCTCCCTCATCCCGCCGTTGCCGACCGCCCGGCCGGTGCAGGCGATCGAGACGGCCATCATCATGCTGCTGCTGGGGATCAGCGGTGAGAACCGGTACATGGGTGTTGCGACCACCGACCCGTCGACCGGCCAACTGCGCCAACCGAACACGATGTCCCAGCCCGACCGCAACGCGGAGTTCCTGTCGAGCCAGTTGCAGAGTGCGGGGTACTTCTCACTGACCGACGACCAGGCCCTGGTGGTCACCGTCGACCCCGGCAACGCGCGCTACTTCAACCTGCCTGTCACGGACCTCTGGACGATCTCGAGCAATTACTGGGATACCCCGGCGAGCCTGAACAACGGCCAGGCGGTCGCCAATCCCGACGGCACCTACACCTTCGTCATCTCCACCACCGATCCGGGCGTGGCGAACTGGGTTTCGACCGACGGGCTCAATCAGGGCACCATCTCGATGCGATTCCAGGACTTCGACCAGTCAAGCGAGGCGGTCCCGACGGTGAGCACCGAGGTCGTGGCATTGACCGATCTCGGATCGGTTCTGCCCGACACAACGGTCTACCTCACCCCTGCCGAACGCGCAGCCCAGATAGCGCAGCGTCAACTGGGCTACAACCT
>JAIOQK010000240.1 GCA_021413425.1 Mycobacterium sp. | reverse complement strand
CCCTCCGGGGTGGTGGCGTTGCCCGCCAACTGGGACGCCGCGGCGAGCAGCAGGCTCTGCGCCGACCCCGGGTCCGCCGCGGCCGCCTGCACGACCGGACTGAGGCTCTGGACCGCCTCGAGGCCGGGGAGCTGGACCGGGTCCAGCGGGATCGTCGGGTCCGCCAGTGCGGCAGGGCAGGCGGCCAGGCCCACCGCAATGGTGGTCAGGCCGGCCAACACCTTGGGTGCGATCTGCAGCACGGGTCAACTCCCTCTATCGGTCGGGTTGTCGGGGATCAAGGGAGAGCGGTCAGGGCAGAGCGTTGAGCAGCGGCATCTGGCCGGTGCTGCCAACGGGCGGAACGGGTAGCAGCGGAATGGTGCTGACCGGCGGGGTCGTCAGCGGACCGGTCACCGGAGCGGCCACCGGCGCCGGGGCGATGCCGAGGGTGTCACCGATCTGCAACGGCAGATCCGCCGGCGTCAGGTTGGCCAGGCTGGCCGGCACGCCGAGTTGGTTCAGCAGCGGCACCAGGCTGGAGCCGGGGCCGAGCGGCAGCCCTGCGGCCGGGTCGGGCACCGGCGCGGTGCCGGGAGCCCCCGCGATCGGGGAGACCGGCAGTGTCGAGGCGGCCGGTCCGCCGATCATGGCCGAGGCACCGTTGAGCGCGGTGGCAGCGGATTGCAGCACCGCACCCATGCTGGCCGGGTTGGTCGCGAACTGCTGAAGCATGCTCAGCGCGGGCACGCCGGGGATGGCGGGCGGGGGAGCGGGCTCGGCGGCGGCGGATGCGCTCAGGGCCAGAGCGGCGCAGGAGAGGCCGGCGATCCCGACCGCAGTTCCGAGGGCAACCCGAAAAGTATTGGCGGCGAACGACTTTACAAACCGTGACATGGTGCTTCCAATCCCTCGTGTGGTGGACGTACCCCGACCGTAGGGTGTTGTGGAAGTTACCTAGAGTGACACGTGTTGCGGTTATTCAACCGTTACGGGAGCGATGCGCGACCGAGTTTGAACTCCCCGACGCATTAGAGTCGCGCCATGTCCACCGCTGCGGCCGGCCGGCCATCCGCGTGGATCCTCCGGCTGGCACCGCTGCTGCTGGCGGCGAGCGTGACGGCGCGACTGGCATGGACGTATCTGGTGCCCAACGGCGCGAACTTCGTCGACCTACACGTCTATCTCGGCGGCGCGGCCGCCCTCGATCACCCCGGCACCCTTTACTCCTACGTGTATGCCGACCAGACCCCGGACTTTCCGCTGCCCTTCACCTATCCGCCGTTCGCGGCCCTGGTGTTCTACCCGCTGAGCCGGCTGCCGTTCGGCCTCGTCGCCCTGTGCTGGCAACTGGGCATCATCGCCGCCCTCTACGGCGTGGTGCGACTGAGCCAGCGCCTGCTCGGGGTGCCCGCCGGCGAGCGGCACGCCGACGCCATGGCGTGGACGGCGCTGGCCATCTGGACCGAACCGCTGCGCAGCACGTTCGACTACGGACAGGTCAATGTCATCCTGGTGCTGGCGGTGCTGGCCGCCGCCTACAGCAGCCGATGGTGGGTCTCGGGTCTGCTGGTCGGGCTGGCGGCGGGGGTGAAACTGACCCCGGCGGTCAGTGGCCTCTATTTCCTGGGGATGCGCCGCTGGCGCACCGCGGCCTTCTCGGCGGTGGTCTTCGCCGCCACGGTGGCGGTGTCCATCGCGGTGATCGGCGAGCAGGCCCGGTACTACTTCACCGATCTCTTGGGCGACGCCGGCCGGGTGGGTCCGATCGGCACCTCCTTCAACCAGTCCTGGCGCGGCGGCATCTCCCGGTTGCTGGGATACGACGCCGGGTACGGCCCGCTGGTGCTGGCGGCGATCGCCGTGACGGCGGTGCTGACGGTGCTGGCCTGGCGCGGGCTGGCCGGCGACAGACTGGGCTCGCTGCTGGTCGTCCAACTCTTCGGCCTGCTGCTCTCACCGATTTCCTGGACCCACCACTGGGTGTGGCTGGTGCCGCTGGTGATCTGGCTGCTGCACGGGCCGTGGTCGCAGCGCCGCGGCGCCCGCGTGCTGGGTCTGGGGTGGCTGGCGCTGGCCATCGTCGGTGTGCCGTGGCTGCTGAGCTTCGCTCAGCCGAGCATCTGGCAGATCGGCCGGCCGTGGTACCTGGCATGGGCGGGCATGGTGTACATCGTGGCGGTGCTGGCCACCCTGGCCTGGATCGCCGCTACCGGGCGAACAGCGCGTCGATCTCGCGGGCCAGCGAAACATCCTGTTCAGTGATGCCACCCGCGGAGTGCGTCGAGAGGGCGAGATTCACTGTGCGCCAACGGATGTCGATATCGGGATGATGATCGGCGCGCTCGGCCAGCTCCGCGACGCGGCGCACGCCGTCGATTCCGTCGAGAAAGGAGTCGAAGGTCACCGACCGCCGGAGCGCCCCGTCCGAGCGCACCCAGCCGTCGAGGGTCCGTGCGGCGGCGTCCACTTCCTGATCACTGAGAACAGCCATACCTCGACGGTATACCGTCACACGCCATGGCCCCACAGGTCGTCGTCGCCGGTGCCCTTATCCGGGGCTCGGCGCTGCTGCTGGCGCAGCGCCGACGTCCGCCGGAGCTGGCCGGCCTCTGGGAACTGCCTGGCGGCAAGGTCGCGCCGGGGGAAACCGAGGCGATGGCGCTGCGCCGCGAACTGCTCGAGGAACTGGGGATCGAGGTGGTCGTGGGCGAGCGCCTGGGCGCCGACGTCTCCGTCGGTGCGGCGATCGTGCTGCGCGCCTACCGGGTGACCCAGACCGGGGGCGCGCTGCACAACCACGACCACGGCGCGCTGCGCTGGGTCGATGCGGTCGAACTCAGCGAGGTCGCCTGGGTGCCCGCCGACCGGGCCTGGCTGCCCGCCCTGCAGGCTCACCTGAGTACGGGACGCTAGCCGCGTTTTCGCGAACCGGCTCCCGCACTGAGACAATCGGCGGCGTGCCCACCCCGGATTTCCGCAATGTCGCCATCGTCGCCCACGTCGACCACGGCAAGACCACGCTGGTCGATGCCATGCTCCGGCAGTCCGGCGCCCTGACGCACCGGGGTGACGACACCGTCGAGCGCCTGATGGACTCCGGGGACCTGGAGAAGGAGAAGGGCATCACCATCCTGGCCAAGAACACCGCCGTGCACCGTCGGCACGCCGACGGCACCATGACGGTGATCAACGTGATCGACACCCCCGGCCACGCTGATTTCGGCGGCGAGGTGGAACGCGGGCTGTCCATGGTCGACGGGGTGCTGCTGCTCGTCGACGCCTCCGAGGGTCCGCTGCCGCAGACCCGCTTCGTACTGCGCAAGGCACTGTCGGCGCACCTGCCGGTGATCCTGGTGGTCAACAAGACCGACCGGCCCGACGCCCGAATCGCCGAGGTCGTCTCCGAAAGTCACGACCTGCTGCTCGACGTCGCCTCCGACCTCGACGCCGAGGCCCAGAAGGCCGCCGAGGATGCCCTGGGGCTGCCCACGCTGTACGCCTCGGGCCGCGCCGGCATCGCCAGCACCGTCGAACCTGCCAACGGGGAGAACCCCGCGGGGGAGAATCTCGACGCCCTGTTCGACGTGCTGCTCGAGCACATCCCGCCGCCCAAGGGCGACCCTGAGGCGCCGCTGCAGGCGCTGGTCACCAACCTCGACGCCTCGGCGTTCCTGGGCCGGCTGGCGCTGATCCGTATCTACAACGGCAAGCTCCGCAAGGGCCAGCAGGTCGCCTGGATGCGTGAGGTCGACGGACTGCCCGTCATCACCAGTGCCAAGATCACCGAACTGCTGACCACCGTCGGCGTCGAGCGCTCACCCACCGAGGAGGCGGTCGCCGGGGACATCGTCGCCGTGGCCGGCATGCCGGAGATCATGATCGGCGACACCCTGGCCGATCCCGACCACGCACATGCGCTGCCCCGCATCGCCGTCGACGAACCGGCCATCTCGGTGACCATCGGCACCAACTCCTCGCCGCTGGCCGGCAAGGTCTCCGGCCACAAACTGACCGCCCGCATGGTCAAGTCCCGGCTTGACAGCGAACTGGTCGGCAACGTGTCCATCCGGGTGGTCGACATCGGCCGGCCCGACGCCTGGGAGGTTCAGGGCCGTGGCGAGTTGGCCCTGGCCGTGCTCGTCGAGCAGATGCGCCGCGAGGGCTTCGAGTTGACGGTCGGCAAGCCGCAGGTCGTGACCCGCACGATCGACGGCAAGCTGCACGAGCCGTTCGAGGCGATGACCATCGACTGCCCGGAGGAGTACGTGGGCGCGGTCACCCAGCTGATGGCCGCCCGCAAGGGCCGGATGG
>JAIOQK010000258.1 GCA_021413425.1 Mycobacterium sp. | reverse complement strand
GTCGCCGCCCTCGCGGTGTTCGGCAATCCGGCCACCAGGATCGGGCTGCCGCTGACATCGAGCCCGCTATACGGGATCAAGGCGATCGACCTGTGCAACGCCGGGGACCCGATCTGCTCACCCGGCGACAGCGTTCTGGCGCACCGCAGCTACGGCCCGGATGGGTCGGCGAGCCAAGCGGCGGTGTTCGTCGCCAACCTGTTGTAACGGCGAATCGCCGGGCCAGTCGTTTGGCGCCCTGCGCACCTGATATGTGAGTATGAAACGCATGCGCCTGACCGTTTTCGCTCTGGCCGCGACAGCCGCTCTGTCCGCCGTGCTCGGGCCGGCGCCGGTGGCATCGGCGGTGGATTGTCCCGATGTGCAGGTCGTGTTCGCCCGGGGCACCAGTGAGCCGGTGGGCATCGGGCGGGTCGGCGAGGCGTTGTCGAGCCAGCTGGCCGGCCAGCTGGGCGGGCGCACGATCGGGGTGTACGGAGTCAATTACCCCGCCACCTATGACTTCCTGGCCGCGGCCGACGGGGCCATCGACGCAACCAACCACATCGCGACCATGTCGCTGCGTTGCCCGGCCACCCGGTTCGTACTCGGCGGGTACTCCCAGGGCGCAGCCGTGGTGGACATGCTGATGGGCATTCCGCCGCTGGGCGACAGGGTCGGCGACGTCGGGTCCGCACCTCCCCTGCCGTTCAGCCTGGCCGACAAGGTCGCCGCGGTGGCCGTGTTCGGCAACCCGGCCACCAAGTTCGGCAATCCGGTCTCGGTGGCGGCGGCGCCGTTCGCGGGCAAGGGCATCGACCTGTGCGCTGACGGCGATCCGATCTGCTCGCAGGGCCGCAACCCGTTCGCGCACACCAGCTACGAGAAGACACCGCTCGTCGGTCAGGCCGCGGGGTTCGTGGCCGGCCGGCTCTCGTAATCTCGCGACGAGTCTCTCGACCCTAGCCTCTCGACGAGGCCTGTAGCCGCTGGTCCAGGCCACGAGCCTGGCGTGCACCTGGGGCGCCCGGTACCATTGCCATGGTGCTGGTGAGACGGATGAGAATTATGGTGTCGGTCTCCGTCGCCGCCGTGGCGATGCTGTTCACGCCCGCCGCGTTGCCGACCGGATTTCCCGGCGGTGTTCCGACCGCCAGTGCGCAACCGTGCCCCCAGGTCGAGGTGATCTTCGCCCGCGGCCGCGTCGAACCTCCCGGCGTCGGCCGCATCGGTGATGCGCTCGTCGAGAAGGTGCGCGCAAGGACCGATAAGGATGTCGGTTTCTACGCGGTGAACTACCCGGCCGACACCGAGGTCATCCAGGGCGCGAACGATATGAGCCGCCACATTCAGTACATGGCGAACAATTGCCCGGCGACCAGACTGGTGCTTGGCGGGTACTCGCTGGGCGCGGCGGTCACCGACGTCGTGCTGGCCGCCCCCTCGGCGATGTTCGGTTATACCAATCCGCTTCCGCTGGGGATGAACGATAACGTCGCCGCAGTGGCATTGTTCGGCAACGGGACCCAGCCATTCTTCGGCCCGGTGGCCGCCGCCCTTCCGGAGTGGGGTGCGAAGACGATCGATCTCTGTACCGCCACCGATCCGATCTGCGGCGGCGGGCTGAACCCGGATGACCCGATCGGTGACTTCATCGGCAAATGGTCATCGCATCTTCAGGACGCCTACATCGACACCGGTCTGGTAGATCAGGCGGCCGATTTCATCGTGGCGCGGCTCTAGCGCCTAATCGAGGGTGCGCACGTCGCGTGTGACGGTGACACGGTCGGCCAGTTCGTCGTCGGGCGGGTAGTCCACACCGACCAGCGTGAGGCCACGCGCCGGGGCGGCCGCGAAGTCGCTCGAGCGATGGGTCTCGGTCAGAAGCTCTGCGCACCAACCGCTCTCACGCCGGCCCTCCCCCACCGCGAGCAGGGCGCCGATCAGCGATCGCACCATCGACCAGCAGAACGCATCGGCGGTGACATAAGCGGTCAACAGGTCACCGTCTCGCTGCCAGTCCAGGCGCTGCAACTCCCGAATGGTCGTCGCGCCGGGACGCTGCCGGCAGAACGCGGCGAAGTCGTGCAACCCGAGCAGGGGCGCCGACGCCACCGTCATGGCGCCGACGTCGAGTGGACGAGGCCACGGTGTGACGAATCGGGACTGCTGCGGTTCGGCACCGTGGGGCGCCAGCGACAGTCGGTAGACGTAGTGGCGGCGTAACGCCGAGAAACGGGCGTCGAACGCCGCGGGGGCGCGCCGGATCCGGCGCACGCGCACGTCCTCGGGAAGGAACTTGGCGAGCCTGCGGATCAGCGGGTCGAACTCGGTGTCGTCGGCACGCGCCTCGCGCGGATAGGCATGGGCCAGGGCATCGGCGGGTACATCGACGTGGGCCACCTGTCCGGTGGCATGTACGCCGGCGTCGGTCCGTCCGGCCGCGAACAGTCGCACCGGAACCCGGAAGACCGTCGAGAACGCCTCGTCGAGCACACCGGCGACGGTGCGATGACCCTCCTGGGTGGCCCAGCCGCTGAAATCGGTTCCGTCGTAGGCGATGTCGAGCCGCAACCGGACGGCGCCGAAGTCAGGACTCGTCCGACGTGTCTTTCTCATCGGCCGGAGCGTTCTCATCGGCCGGAGCCTCAGGACTCTCGTCGGCGACCTGCTCCTCGGCGACCTCGGCGGTCTGGGCGTCGGCGATGCCGGCGTCCTCGGCTTCGATCTGATCGACGGCGGTCTCCTCGACCGGTTCGTCGGCGGCCTCGGCCTCCGCAGCGGCCTTCGGGACCGCGGCAGCGGCGGCCGGCGCCTCCGCCTTCTTGGCCGCCCGCTTGGTGGCCCGGCTGGCCTCGGAGGCGACCGTCTTCTCGCGGACCAGTTCGATCACGGCCATCGGGGCGTTGTCACCCTTGCGGGCCTCCACCTTGATGATCCGGGTGTAGCCGCCGTTGCGGTCGGCGAAGAACGGCCCGATCTCGGCGAACAAGACGTGCACCACGTCCTTGTCACGGATCTTCTTCATCACCTCACGCCGGTTGTGCAGCGTGCCCTTCTTGGCGTGGGTGATGAGCTTCTCGGCGTAGGGACGCAGTGCCCGTGCCTTGGGCTCGGTGGTCTTGATCCGGCCGTGCTCGAACAGCGATGTGGCCAGGTTGGCCAGCAGCGCCTTCTGGTGCGAGGACGACCCGCCGAGGCGGGGACCCTTGGTGGGCTTAGGCATGTGGACTTCTCCTCAATGGGGCCGACCCCCGTATCAGGTAGGGCCGGGACGATGTCGATCTAAA
>JAIOQK010000239.1 GCA_021413425.1 Mycobacterium sp. | reverse complement strand
GCGGTCTGGGCCACCACGCCCAGGGTGGTCCCGACGCCGAGCACGAGAAGTTTGGCGCTACCCATCTCCACCGGGTCGATGGACAGTTCTCCCGGCACGATGACGAACAACCCCAGCGTGGCGATCGCCACGATGTTGTTGATCACCGGCGCCCAGGCCGGCGGCCCGAAGACGTTGCGGTTGTTGAGGATCGCCATGAACACCGACGAGAGCCCGTAGAAGAGCACCTGGGGAAGCAGAAGGAATGCGAAGGCGGTGGTCAGTGCCTGGTTGACCTTCGGCTCCGACCCGAGCATGAGCCGGACCAGCAGGGGTGCGGCCGCTACGGAGGTGACCGTGGCGGCCAGCAGCAATGTCGTGGCCAGGGTCACCAGGCGGCGGACGAAGGCTTCGCCGCCGTCGGGGTCGCCGCGTTCGGCGCGGGCGAGCACTGGGACGAAGATCGCGGTGAAGGTGGCTTCCAGGACCAGCGCCGCGATCAGGTTGGGCAATTGATTGGCCACGGAGAACGCGCTGGAGAGCGCCGCCCCCAGGATCGCGGCCAGCAGCACGATCCGGATGAACCCGGTGATCCGACTGATCAGGGTGGCCAGCGCCATCCCCCAGGAGCGGGACACCACCGCGGCGTCGGTGAGTTCGGCCCGCGGTGTGCGCGGGGGTGGTTGCGATGCGGCGCTCACGGCAGGTCCCGGTTGCGGTGGCCTGGAATCTGATGATCCCGCTCGCGTGCCCGGCCGGCGGGGCGATCGAGGTCGGCGCGGTCGGGCTGGCCGCGGAAGCGGTGATAGAGGCGGCGGCCCACCAGCAGGGTGAGCACCACGCCGCCACCGAGGGTCAGGGCGAACAGCACCTTGCCGTAGGCGTTGGAGTGCACCGACAGCCGCACCGGCTCGCCCAGTTGCACACCGTCGGGTGTGCGCAGCGTGACGTCCACGGCCACGCGCTGGGTGAGGTGCACCTCGACCGGCACCCGCAGCGGCAGGTATCCGGGGGGCAGTTCCTGCTCGCCGATGTCGGTCACCGACATGCCCGGCGGGGCGTCGACATACAACCGCACCCTGATCGGGACGCCGAGGTCGTTGCGCAGGGCCAGCGGCAGCGCGCTGCGCTCGCTGGCCAGCGTGTAGGAGTCGCCGGGATTGACGATCGTGACCGCCCGGAACAGGTCCTCGATGGTCATGCCGACCACTGAGAGACGTTGGCGTGCAAGGTCGTTTCGGCTCGCCGGCGGTTCGGTCTGGCTCAGCGCGCGCAGCATGTCCTCGCGTAGCGGGGCGGTGTACTGCGGCCCGGTCAGTCCGGTGCGCGGGTCGGTGGTCAGGGCGGCGTCCAGGCCCCGCAGCCGCTGTACCTGTGTGGCGATGGTGGCCACCACGTCGTCGTCGAACCGGCCGCGGTCCTCGCTCGGCGGCGCGGCCGGATCGATCTCGGGAGGCGCCGTCGCCGACTCGGTGATCACCGTGGCCAGCGGTCGCGGAGTGGCCAGACCGGCGCGCACCGCGTTGGCCAGTGTTGACAGGATCAGCCGGGCGTCATCGGGCTGCGGGCTCCACTTCATCGGCGGCACCAGAATCTGGGTGCGTGGTTCATCACCGGGGCGCAGCATCGGCCACAGGATCGCGGCGGCGGCATCCTGGCGGCGTGCGACCGGCGAGTCCTGACCCACATCGATGTCCGGGCCGGCGTCGAGGTAGGCCGGCACCGTCGGGTCGGTGCCGAGGGCGGCCAGGGCCGCGCCGATGGCCGGCTCGAACGGCGCCACCGTCACCGTGCCGGACACCCGGCGTGCCGCGCCGCCCGTGCCGGGGGCGAGCACGACGGTGGGCTCCTGTGCGGTGAGCAACGCCAACGCGGTGTCGGTCAGCGGGCCGTCGCCGAGGACGGTGGCCCCCCGCAGCGAAGTCACGCCGAGGATCTTGTCCACGATGTCGGCACCGGTGGTGGTGGCCGCGGCGGCCAGGGCGGGATCGCCGACCCGGTGCAGGGCCCCGAGATCGGCCTGCGCGTAGGGCGTGGCGGTGACGCACAGCCGTGTGGCCAGACCACGCAGCCGGTCCAGCCATGCCACCGCCGCGCCCTGCCCGGTACCCGGGTGGGCCGCGGTTCCCAGGCCGTCGGGGGCGTCGGCCACCACGTAGCCGGCTGTCATGGCGTTGACGGTGACCAGTAGGTCCGGGTCGATCGCCAGACAGAGGAGTTTGTCCACGCCGGTCGCCGGGTCGATCGCGCCGGGGCTGGTCGCGAACTCCGCGGCACCGAGCAGGGTGTCCAGCCGCCCGCCGGGGGCCAGCGACACCGCTAGGTCGTCGTTCATCAACCGCACCGGGTTGGTGCCGCCGGGTACGCCCGGGGCCAGCCGTGGTCTGTCCGCCAGCGGCCACAGCATGGTCACCGCCACCGGCTTGGTGGTGTCGGGTGCGACGACGTCTGCCACCGGATTGCCCGACGAGTTCAGCGGGTCGGCAGGCACACCGGCGACCGGCAGCAGAAAGCGGCGCGCATCCAGACGCGCCGGCTCTCCGTAGTCGGGTGTGCCGTTGACATTCACCAGTAGCGGGTACACGCCGGGTTCCTCGATGCCGAGGGAGGGTACGGCCGCTGATCGCAGCGGGAAGGCGAACCGGAATCCCGCCGCCTGGCCGCGGTCGAGTTGCGTTGTTACCGAAACGAATTCACCGACGGGCTGGAACTGACCGTCGGCGGCGAGATTGGATCGCAACTCCGCCGGCACCGCCACCGCCGGCGCACGCTCAAGGCGGGCGACCACCTCGCGCACCGGGCGATCACCGACGTTGGTGACGGTGCCGACGACGGTGACGATGGGCTCGCTGGAGGTGCTCACCACATCGGGGGTGACGCCGTCCACCCGGATCGAGAGGAACTCCGGCGCCGCGGGTTCACCGGCCGCGTGCGGTGCGGCACCGGGTGCCAGCAGCACGATGAGCAGACCCACCACGAGGGTGATCCGGCGGGCGCGGTCGGCTCCCGGTGCCGTCACGACCCCGGACCGCTGCCGTTCGCTCGGCGGTCGGGTTGGGCGACTGCCTCGTCGGGGGAGGGACGGTTGCGGGTGTGCGAGTGGCTCTGGGGGCGGCGCCGGGGGGCGCTGGGCGGAAGTGGGGGCAGGGCGGCCGGACCGTCGTTCTGCAGCAGTTCGAGTAGCTCGTGGGCGACCTTGGCCAGCCGCCGCTCATCGGCGTAGGCCAATCTGTCCGGCAGTTCGGCCACCGGCACCCACGCGACTTCGGTGACTTCCACGTCTTCGTCGCACAATTCTCCGCCGGAGAACCGCAACAGATAGTGGTGCACGGTCTTGTGGACGCGCCGCCCGTCGGTGACGAACCAGTAGTCGATGCTGCCCAGTGCCGCCAGCACGTCCCCCTGGATACCGGTTTCCTCGGCGACTTCCCGTGCTGCGGTCTGCTCGGCGGTCTCGCCCTGCTCGACGTGCCCCTTGGGCAGTGACCACAGCATCCGGCCGCGCCGGTCCATCCGGCCGATCAGCGCGGCGAGCTGTTCCTCACGCGGTTTGTCGACGTCGTCGACGACGAGCCCACCGGCGGAGGTCTCATGCACCGTGCGCAGCCGCGGTCCGTCCCGTCGCCGGGCACGCTGACGGGGGGAGGGCGCTTCCGCCGATTCTCCAGCGGTGGTGGGCGGGAGCGGGTCCGCGCCTGCGCCGCCGTGGTCGGTGGGGGCCTGCGGCGGACCGCCGGCGCGGCTGCCGCGGCGCCGGCCACGACGCCGCCGCGGTTTGGCCCGCTCGCCCTCCGACACCCAAGCGATAGTAGCTGGCATCGCGGCGCGCTCCGCGGTGCACACTCGCCGGTGAGCAACGCAGGGGGTAACGAAGTAGCTGAAGCACTAGGCTCACCGGACGTGCCCGAAGCAACGCCGACCGATGAGCTGCGTGTGCGCGCCGCTGTGGCGTTGCACCCGCAGACACCGTTGCTGTCCGAGATCGGCGGACGGTTCGCGGAGGCGGGGCACCGGCTATATCTGGTGGGCGGCAGCGTGCGCGACGCGGTGCTCGGCCGGCTGACCACCGATCTGGATTTCACCACCGACGCGCGGCCGCAGCAGGTGCAGCAGATCATCCGCCCGTGGGCCGACGCGCTGTGGGAGACCGGTATCGAGTACGGCACCGTCGGCGCGGGCAAGGCCGGTTTGCGTCTGGAGATCACCACCTTCCGCACCGACAACTACGACCAGGTGTCGCGCAACCCGCAAGTGCTCTTCGGCGATTCCCTCGAGCACGATCTGGCGCGCCGCGATTTCACCGTCAACGCGATGGCGGTGCAGATCACTGCTGAGGGGCCGGGGGAGTTCCTCGACCCACTTGACGGGCTGACCGCACTACGCGACCGGGTTCTCGACACCCCCGCGCTGCCGTCGCAGTCCTTCGGTGACGACCCGCTGCGAATGTTGCGCGCGGCGCGGTTCGTTTCCCAGTTGGAGTTCGGCGTGGCCGACCGGGTGCGCGAGGCCATCGTGGCGATGGCGCCGCAACTCGCCCGGATCACCGTCGAACGGGTAGCTGTCGAGTTGGACAAGATGCTGCTGGGCGCGGATCCGGTGGCCGGTATCGAGCTGATGGTCCAGACCGGGATGGGTGAGGTGGTGCTGCCGGAGATCGGCGCCATGCAGATGGCCATCGACGAGCACCACCAGCACAAGGACGTTTATCAGCACTCGCTGACGGTGCTGCGCCAGGCGATGGAACTGGAGTCCGACGGCGGCCCCGATCTGGTGCTGCGCTGGTCCGCGCTGCTGCACGACATCGGCAAGCCGGCCACCCGCCGCCACGAGACCGAAGGCGGCGTGAGCTTCCACCACCACGAGGTGGTCGGCGCGAAGATGGTCCGCAAGCGGATGCGGGCGCTGAAGTACTCCAAACAGATGGTCGACGACGTCTCCCAACTGGTGTACCTGCATCTGCGCTTTCACGGCTACGGCGGCGGCAAGTGGACCGACTCGGCGGTGCGCCGCTACGTCGCCGACGCCGGCCCATTGTTGCCCCGGCTGCACAAACTGGTGCGCGCGGATTGCACGACCCGTAACAAGCGTCGCGCGGCCGCGTTGCAGGCCAACTACAACGACCTGGAGTCGCGGATCGCCGAGCTGGCCGCCAAGGAGGATCTGGACCGGGTGCGCCCGGATCTGGACGGCAACGCGATCATGCGACTGCTCGAGATCCCGCCGGGGCCGCAGGTGGGCGAGGCGTGGAACTTCCTGAGGGAACTACGGCTCGATCGCGGACCGATGTCGGCGCAGGAGGCGGAAGCTGAATTGCTGGCATGGTGGAACGAGCGGAGCGGCCCCGCCGTCGAATAGGGCATGGATTACTGCCTGGACGCCGGTGACGGAACGGCGTCGATCTGGACCGGTCCGGCGGAGGTGGATCTCGACGGCGACGGGCTGTTCGACGACGTCTTCGCCGATCTGGATGACGACGGGATGGCCGATCACGCCGACCTCGACCTCGACGACGATGGCCGGCCGGAGGCCCGCTACACCGACGACGGGTCGGGCGCGTGGATGGTCGGTGGCAGCGGGACGACAGGCCCGTTGCGGTGGTTCGGCCTCGACGGTGTTGAGCACACGGACACCGGCGCCGGAACCGATGCGGACGGCGACGGGACCGAGGACCGTCTGCTCGATATGAACCGGGACGGTCTGGCCGATCGGGCACTGAGCAACGACGGACAGCTGACCAAGGGCTCTGTCGACGGCCGGTCGACCACCGGCTCTGTCGACGGCCGGTCGACCACCGGCTACGCCGACACCGATGGTGATGGGCGCTGGGACGTCATGCTGGCCGACACCGACGGCGACGGTTCGGCCGACGGCGCGGGGGCTCTTTAGCCCCGACCGGACCCGGGCGGGCCCGCGAAGGCCTGGGCGATGCCCAGCCAGGTGTCGGCTTCGGAACCGACGGCGGTGAGGTCCAACGCGTTGCGCGGCCGGCGCTGGGTGACCAGATAGCAGAAGTCGAGCGCCGACCCGCTGACTCGCTGCGCGGCGTCCTCGGGACCCCACGCCCATTGGCCGCCGTCGGGTGCGCGCAACTCCACCCGGAACGGATCGGCGGGCGGGGTGCGTCCGTGCACGGTGAAGGCGAAGTCGCGGGTGCGCACCCCGAGGTGCGCGATCGAGCGCAGCCGCGCCGACGGTTCCACCGTCACCCCCAGGGCGTCGGCCACATCCAGGCCGTGCGCCCAGGTCTCCATCAGCCGCGCGGTCGCCATCGACGCCGCACCCATCGGCGGGCCGAACCATGCCAGCTTGCGGCCGTCGGGCACGGTCGTCAGCGCGGCGTGCAACTCGGTGCGGGTCCGCCGCCAGTCGGCCAGCAGGTGCTGCGGCGGAGTGGCCGCACGGTCGTCGGCGGTGTCGTCGACGAAGGTGTCGATCTCGGCTTGTGCGGCGGTGACGAGGTCGCCGAACGCCGCCTCGTCGGTGATGGACAACAGCGCCACCGTGTCGGTCCACAGCAGATGCCCGATCTGATGGGCCACGGTCCACCCCGGGGCCGGCGTCGGCAGCGCCCACTGGTCGGCGTCGATTCCGGCCACGAGGGCGTCGAGGGCTTCGCTTTCAGCGCGCAGATCGTCCACGATCTCACCGGCGGCAGCCATGGCGGTGAGCCTAGTTCGCCGGTGCGCGCCGGCGGCCGATGATCAGGTGAGCAGTGAGCCCGGCCAGGTAGAGACCGGAGCCGGCCAGGGCCAACCATGCCGAGTGCCCGTCGTCGGGTATCACGGCGGCCGTGGCGGTGATCGCGGTGATGAACGCCAGCCAGAACAGTGCGTCCTGCACGGCGAAGACGTGACCGCGCAGCGCGTCGCCGATGTCGATCTGCATGGCCGAGTCGGCGCACAGCTTGACCATCTGGCCGGCCAGGCCGAGGAAGAAGCCGCAGACGATCATCACCGGCACCGCCAGCGTCGCGCCCGCGATCTGGATGGCCGCGGCGCACAGCAGCGCGGTGTTGGCCACCGCGTAGCGACCCCACCGCAGCACCGCCGCCGGCGCCAGCAGGGTGGCAAGGAACGACCCGCCGCCGGTGGCCGCGACGAACACCACCGCGGTGCCCAGCCCGGCGATCCCTTCGGCCCCGGTGTGCCGGACGAGCACCAGCACCAGCAGGGTGTTGATGCCGAACACCATCCGGTGCGACGCCAGACCGGCCAGGGTCGCCGCCACCGGTGGCGTGGAGCGCACCGCCCGCAGCCCGCGGGCCCAGCCAGTGGCCACCGAATAGAAGGGCGAGCCTTCGACCGCGGTGTGATCGGGTCCCAGCACCCGGGGACGAAAACGCAGTGACAGCACCAGCGTCAGTGCCAGCGGTACGGCCACCAATCCGATGATGGTGGCCGCGGCGGAGTCACCCGCGCCGACGAGCCAGCGCGGCACCAGCATGAAGTTGGCTCCCAGGAACGCCGCCACGGCGCCGACGGCGGTGGCCACCGAGTTCATCGTCACCACCTGCTGGCGCGGCACCACGTCCGGCAGAGCGGCCGAAAGTCCCGAGGTGACGAAACGGCTGGCGCCGTTGACCGCCAGCGCACCGCACAGCACCACCAGATCACTCGATCCGATGGCCAGCAGAGCGGCCACACCCAGCACCAGTACCACCCGCGCCGCGTTGGCCCAGATCAACACGACCCGGCGGTCCCAGCGGTCCAGGAGCGCACCGGCGAACGGTCCGAGCAGCGAGTAGGGCAGAAACAGCACGGCGAAGGCACCGGCCACCGCCCACGGCGAGGCGGCACGCTGCGGGTTGAACAGCAGCCCACCGGCCAGCCCAGCCTGGAAGAGACCGTCGCCGAACTGGCTGGCGGCGCGCACCATGAGTAGCCGGGCGAAGTCGGGCAAGCCGCGCACCGTCCGCCACAGGATGCCGGTAGGTGTGCCGGAATCGGGTGTGGCGGCCACTGCCCCACAGTACAAACGGGGGCTCTGCGCCTGCCTGCTCGCTATGTATTCGCGTGCCATGATGAATACGTGGCGCAGTCGGAGGACCCCGAGGATTTCATGGCGCCCGCGGCCAATCGGGTGCGGGCAGGCACGCTGTTGCTGGCCAACACCGATCTGCTGGAGCCCACATTCCGGCGCAGCGCCATCTATGTCGTGGAGCACAACGACGGCGGCACCCTCGGGGTGGTGCTCAACCGTCCCAGCGAGACCGCCGTCCACAATGTGCTGCCGCAGTGGTCCGATCTCGCCGCGAAACCGAAGACGATGTTCATCGGTGGCCCGGTGAAGAGGGACGCGGCGCTGTGCCTGGGCACCTTGCGGGTCGGGGTGGACCCCGACGGGATGCCCGGGTTGCGGCATGTTGCCGGCCGCATCGTCATGGTGGACCTCGACGCCGACCCGGAGGTGATCGCCGCATCCGTGGAGGGCGTGCGGGTTTACGCCGGCTACTCCGGCTGGACCATCGGCCAGCTTGAGGGCGAAATCGAGCGCGACGACTGGCTCGTGTTGTCTGCCCTGCCGTCCGACGTTCTCGTCGGCCCGCGGGTGGACCTGTGGTCGCGGGTGCTACGCCGTCAGCCGCTGCCGATGGCGCTGATGGCGACCCATCCCATCGACGTCAGCCGGAACTAGTCCCGCACGCCTTCGTGCAGGATGCGCAGCCGCCGTCGGATCCGCAAACGGTGGCGGATTCCCGGCTTGCGGCGTAGCGAGCGCCCTGCCAGGAGCCGGCGGCCACGGTGCCCACCGCACCGGCGAACCCGACGATGAGCGCCGCAACGCCCACCCGTGACGGTGCCAGCAGCGCGATCACTCCAGCGGCTGCGAGCATCACGGCGGCGGCCACCTGGGTGGGGGCCACCAGCCGCATCACCTGACCGGTGAGGTCGGCGGGCGAGCGCCGGCTCAGTGTCCACAGCCCGGACCCGCCGATCAGGGCGGCCAGCAACAGCGACACCACTGCGCCGATGAACATGGCGCTCACAATACGAGCCGCCCGTGCCCGAGCTAGCTGGCGGGCGTGGCTGCCGTCGGGGCCGCCGTCACCGCCGGCGCGGGCGCGACGAGGGTCGGTACCTCAAGGGCGGGCGCGGTCGCCGCCGGTGCCGTCGCCGCTACGGCCGGGGCCGCGGGAGCGGCTGCCGCGGTTACGGGGGCCGAGACCACCGCGGGTGCCCCAGCGGGTGCCCCAGCGACGGGAGCGTCGGCTGCTGCGGCGGCCGCTGCGGCGGCCGCGGGAACCTGGGGGATCGTCGCCGGATCGATGACCCTGAATCCGTTGACGATCGCGTCGGTGGCCGCCGCGGTGGCGACGACCTGGTTCGCTGACGTCGTGACGAACAGCGACACCAGATACCGATCATCGCCGGACTGCGCTATCAGGTGCCGACGAGAGGTATTGAGTGTCACGTCGTTCTCCCGATAGGTGCCGCCGATGACCGAGGACGGGAACCCGCCGAAGTCGGCCATCGACGCGGCGGTCGACTGCCACGCGAACAACTTCTGGCTGTCGATGTAGCCGTGGCTGATCGCCTCGCGAGGGTCAAAGTCGCCGACGAGTTTGTAGATCTTCAGCTGGGCGTTGGGCGTGTAGAGGGCGTCGCCGCCCTGGCGATCAGCGAGCACGGTGAAGGCATCCGGGACGTTCGGATCGGGCACCACGCTCCAGCCGGTCGGCATGGGCAGCACGACGCTCAGCGCGATGAATCCCTCCGCCTTCTGCGGTTCCATCACCACGCCTTTGTCGCCGAAGAACTCCGCGAGCGTGCCCGAGGTCGCCGGTGGCAGTTGCGGCGCGGGCATGACCGCCGGGGCCAGGACGGGAACGGCAGCCGCGGGGGCGGCAGCCGCGGGTGCCACCGCGGGAGCGGCAGCCAGCGGGGCAGCGGGCACGGCGGCAGGGGCAGCCGCAGCCGCAGCAGGAACAGCCGCAGCGGCCTGGGGCGTGACCGTCACGGTCTGGGTCACCGTCGCCGGAGCAGGCGCGGGCGGTAGAGGCAGGACCGGCTCGGCCGACGCATGCACGCCGGTGAACCCAAGTAGAGCCGCCGATCCGGCGGCCACACCACCAACGACTACCCGCCAGTTACGGGCAATGTTGTTCATCACAGATGTCCTTCTCACACGGTCGGGCCAAGGGTGGCCCACAGTTGTCCTAGCGGCGAATGTAGCCAGCGAACACGGTCCGCGGTGGCTCCGGAACCGACCTGGAACCAAGCCCTGACATGGCTGCAACGCAACCGATACCGCCCCGTTGCCAGCCGCAACGCGCAGATACCCTGTCAGTCGTGACCGACTCGCCGACCGACGCCGACGTGCCGGCACACCGCTACACAGCAGAGTCGGCCGGCCGGATCGAAGCGCAATGGCAGCAGAACTGGCAACAGTGGGGCACCTTCAACGTTCCGAACCCGGTGGGGTCGTTGGCTCCGTCGGATGGCCGGTCGGTACCCGCGGACAAGATGTTCGTTCAGGACATGTTCCCCTACCCGTCCGGCGAGGGTCTGCACGTCGGCCACCCGCTCGGCTACATTGCCACCGACGTCTACGCGCGCTTCTTCCGGATGACCGGACGCAACGTGCTGCACGCCTTGGGTTTCGACTCGTTCGGCCTGCCTGCCGAGCAGTACGCCGTGCAGACCGGCACCCATCCGCGCACCCGCACCGATGCCAACATCGCGAACTTCCGTCGCCAGCTCGGCCGGCTCGGTCTGGGCCACGATCAGCGCCGCACCTTCTCCACCACGGACACCGACTACTACAGGTGGACGCAGTGGATCTTTCTGCAGATCTATAACTCATGGTTCGACACCGCCGCGAACAAGGCCCGCCCGATCAGTGAGCTCGTCGCCGAATTCGACAGCGGCCAAAGAAGTCTCGATGACGGCCGGTCATGGCCGCAGCTGTCGGCCGGTGAGCGCGCCGATGTCATCGACTCACATCGGCTGGTCTACCGGACCGAGTCATTGGTCAACTGGTGTCCCGGCCTGGGCACGGTGCTTGCCAACGAAGAGGTCACCGCTGACGGGCGCAGCGAGCGCGGCAACTTCCCGGTATTCCGCAAGCGCCTGCGGCAGTGGATGATGCGGATCACCGCCTATTCCGATCGCCTGCTGGAGGATCTCGACGTCCTGGACTGGCCGGAGAAGGTCAAGGCCATGCAGCGCAACTGGATCGGGCGCTCCACCGGCGCCGCGGCGCTGTTCACCCTGGGGCAGACCGAGATCGAGGTGTTCACCACCCGGCCAGACACCCTGTTCGGCGCCACCTATCTGGTACTGGCTCCCGAGCACGACCTCGTTGACCAGATCACCGCGTCGCAGTGGCCAGAGGGTGTCGATCCGCGCTGGACCGGCGCGGCGGCGAACCCGGCCGACGCCGTGGCGGCCTACCGGCGCTCGATCGCCGCCAAGTCCGATCTGGAACGCCAGGAAAGCAAGATCAAGACCGGGGTGTTCCTCGGCAGTTACGCCACCAATCCCGCAAATGGCCAACCGGTTCCGGTCTTCATCGCCGATTACGTTCTCGCGGGCTACGGCACCGGCGCCATCATGGCGGTCCCGGGGCATGATCAGCGCGACTGGGACTTCGCGGACACTTTCGGTCTGCCGATCGTCGAAGTCATTGCCGGAGGGGACGTTTCGCAGGAGGCCTACACCGGCGACGGTGTTCTCGTGCATTCCGACTACCTGGATGGCCTGGATGTCGCAGAGGCCAAGAAGGCGATCATCGCGCGACTGGAGGCCGATGGCCGCGGCCACGGCCGCATCGAGTACAAACTGCGGGACTGGCTGTTCGCCCGGCAACGCTATTGGGGCGAGCCGTTTCCCATCGTCTACGACGGCGACGGCCGCGCGCACCCGCTGCCGGAGTCACTGCTGCCGGTCGAGTTGCCCGATATCGCCGACTACTCCCCGGTGTCGTTCGACCCGGAGAGCCCCGACAGCGAGCCGTCGCCGCCGCTGAACAAGGCGATCGACTGGGTGCATGTCGAACTCGATCTCGGGGACGGGTTGCAGACCTACACCCGCGACACCAACGTCATGCCGCAGTGGGCCGGCAGCTCCTGGTACGAGTTGCGCTATGCCGACCCGCGCAACACCGAGACGTTCTGCGCGATCGAGAACGAGACGTACTGGATGGGTCCGCGTCCCGCTGAGCATGGTCCGCGCGACCCCGGCGGGGTCGACCTCTACGTCGGCGGCGTCGAGCACGCGGTGCTGCACCTGCTGTACTCCCGCTTCTGGCACAAGGTGCTCCATGACCTGGGCCACGTCACCTCCCGCGAGCCGTACCGCCGGTTGGTCAACCAGGGCTACATCCAGGCGCACGCTTACACCGACTCCCGTGGTGCCTACGTGCCGGCTGCCGACGTCGTCGAGCGCGACGGGCAGTTCTTCCTGCCCGGTCCCGGCGGTGAGGCCGCCCACGAAACAGAGGTGTTCCAGGAGTTCGGCAAGATCGGCAAGAGCCTGAAGAACTCCATCTCCCCGGATGAGATCTGCGAGTCCTATGGCGCGGATACCCTGCGGGTCTACGAGATGTCGATGGGCCCTCTGGAGGCGTCTCGGCCATGGGCCACCAAGGATGTCGTCGGCGCGCACCGCTTTCTTCAGCGGGTGTGGCGGCTGGTGATCGATGAAAGCACCGGCGCGGCAAGGGTTTCCGCGGACCCGCTCACCGATGAGACGCTGCGGGCACTGCACCGCACCATAGCCGGCGTTCGCGACGACTACGCCGGGCTGCGCAACAACACCGCGGCGGCCAAGCTGATCGAGTACACCAATCACCTGACCAAGGAGGGCGTCACCGCCCGGGCGGCGCTGGAACCGCTGGTGCTGATGACCGCACCGTTGGCTCCGCATCTGGCCGAGGAACTGTGGCGGCGGCTGGGCCACGATGCGTCGTTGGCGCACGGTCCGTTCCCCGAGGCCGACGCGTCGTATCTGGTGACCGACACGGTCGAATATCCCGTTCAGGTCAACGGCAAGGTCCGCGGGCACATCACCGTCGGCGCCGATGCCGAGCAGGCCGCTGTTCAGGCCGCCGCGCTGGCCGACGAGAAGGTGCAGACCTTCCTGGACGGGGCCACACCCAAGAAGGTGATCGTGGTGCCCGGCCGACTGGTCAACCTCGTCGTCTGACGATCTCGCCGCAATCACCCGGAGAGGTGCCCGCGAGGGCGGATCACCACCTGGTGGGTGTGCGCGTCGGGTGGAGTGGCGATCACCTGAGCGACGGCCCCGGCGACGGTTTCCGGCGTGAGGAACCGTGCCGGTTCGTAGTCGCCGCCCTCGTAGGCCACCAGATCGCGCTGCATCTCGGTATCCACCCGGCCCGGGTGCACACTGGTGACCCGCAGCAGGGGTTCATCGGCGCGCAGCGAGTCGGCGAACGCGCGCAGCGCGAACTTGCTCGCTGAGTACGACGCCAGCCCGGGCGAGACGTTGAGTCCTGAGCCGGAGTTGACGAACACCACCTGTCCGCGCGCCGCCCGCAATGCCGGCAGCAGCGCGAGGGTCAACGCCACCGCACCGGTCACATTCACCTCGAAACTGGCCCGCCACTGCTCCGGTGTGGACTCGGCAACCCGCCCGGGATAGGCCACCCCCGCGTTGTGCACCAGCACGTCGAGTTCGGCGAGCACCTCGGCGGCCGACTCGATCCCGTCGTCGTCGGTGAGGTCCAGCGGCCAGGTGGTGGCCCCGAGACGCTGCGCGACCGCATCCAGCCGCGCGGACGGCCGACCGGCCAGCAGCAACGTGTAGTCCGGTGCCAGCGCCTCGGCGATCGCGGCTCCAATACCGCCGCCGGCCCCGGTGATCAGCGCTGTGCCGGCCATGCCGGCAACCCTACTCACGCGCAAAGCCGCCGCCCGCACCCCACAATGGGCGGATGGCCTTCAATGCCGGCTTCCCGCCGACCCAGCTCGCCGCCCGCGCGGCGTACCTGCTGCGCGGCAACGACCTCGGCGTGATGACCTCGGCGGCGCCGAAGCTCTATCCGCATATGTGGAGTTGGGACGCGGCGTTCGTGTCCGTAGGTCTGGCGTCGCTGAGTGTGGAGCGCGCCGTCGTCGAACTCGACACCTTGCTGTCGGCGCAGTGGGCGAACGGGATGATCCCGCACATCGTGTTCGCCCCGGGGGTCGAGGGTTACTTCCCCGGACCGGACCGCTGGGCGTGTGCGCAGTTCGCCGCCAACGCGCCCGAGGGCCGCCAGACCTCCGGCATCACCCAGCCGCCGGTGCACGCGATCGCGGTGCAGCGCATCCTCGACCGTGCCCGTGTCCAGGGCCGATCCACCCGGGCGGTTGCCGAGAAGTTCCTGGATGAACGATGGAACGATCTGATGCGCTGGCATCGCTGGCTGGCCGAGGCGCGCGATCCTTCGCAGCACGGCCGCATCACGCTTTACCACGGCTGGGAATCCGGCATGGATAACTCGCCGCGCTGGGATTCGGCCTACGCCAATGTGATTCCCGGTGCTGTGCCGGACTACCAGCGTGCCGACAGGCAGATCATCACCGACCCGAGTCAGCGGCCGACCGACGGCGAGTACGACCGCTATCTGTGGTTGATCGAGGAGATGAAGGCGGCTCGCTATGACGACGACCGTCTGCCGGAGGCGATGAGCTTCGCGGTCGAGGACGCATTCTTCTCGGCCATCTTCTCCGTGGCCTGTGATGTGCTGGCCAACATCGGTGAGGACCATAAACGCCCCAACTCCGACGTGCGCGATCTGTATTCGTGGGCGCAGCGGTTCCGGGACGGCGTCATCGACACCACCGACCAGCGGACCGGGGCGGCACGGGATTACGACGTCCGCGCCCGCACACCGATCGTCACCGAGACCGTCGCGCAGTTCGCCCCGTTGCTGTGCGGAGGGTTGCCGCACGACCGGGAGCGCGCGCTGCTGCGACTGCTGGACGGCCCGCGGTTCTGCGCCCACCCGGACCTGAAGTATGCGCTGATTCCGTCGACGTCCCCGGTGTCCAAGGACTTCCGGCCCCGCGAGTACTGGCGCGGGCCGGTGTGGCCGGTGATGACGTGGCTGTTCTCCTGGGCGTTCGCCCGGCGCGGCTGGGCCGAGCGCTCGGCGTTGCTGCGCCGTGAGGGCTTGCGCCAGGCCGCAGATGGCACCTTCGCCGAGTACTACGAGCCGTTCACCGGTGAGCCGCTGGGCAGCATGCAGCAGTCGTGGACCGCCGCGGCGGTGCTGGACTGGCTGGGCTGAGTCAGTCCTCGACTGCGGTCAGCCGCTCAAGGGGCTTGAGTGCGCGCACCAGATCGGCCCGTTCGTCCCCGGACAACCTGCGCAGCAGTTCGGCGAGGTGGGTGCGTCGTGCCTCAAGTGCCTCGGCGTACTGGACCTGACCCTCCGCCGTCACCTCTACCAGAACCGCGCGCATGTCCGAGGGGTCTCGGGTGCGCTTGACCAGGCCGAGTTTTTCCAGCCGCCGAATGGCCACGGTGGTTGTCGGCGTGCGCACCCGCTCGCGGGCGGCCAACTCCGTCATCCGGATGGGCCCGCTGTCCAACAGGGTCAGCAGGATCGAGATCTGCGCCATGGTCAGATCGGGCTGAGGCCCCGGGGTGATGGCACCGCGACGCACCACGGTCACGAGCTTGGCCAGCACCCGCTGTAGATCGCCGGCCAAAGCGGTGACCTGCGCGGAGCTCTCTGACATGGTTTGTCAGTCTAACGGTTTCCTGCGGGATCCGAACGAGAGTGCCCAGTCTGTTCCGGGGCCGATCTAGAGACAGAACCCCGCCCCCTGCTCAGCCGCGGAGGAGGAGCGCGGCTAACCCGTGCTGCGGCTGTCCCGCCACCCGATCAGCGCCTGTGCCGGCCCGAGGTCGTAGTCCGGCCCGTCGCAGCCCACCGTCATCAGCGTGACCCCAAGGCGCGCAAGGGCTTCGGCGTTGGCAGTCAGCGTGGCAGGGTCCCGGCCCTCCACCCCCGAGGACCGTTCGATGCTGCCCGGGTCGCGGCCGACGGTTTTGCAGTGCGCCTCCAGCGCGGCTGCCTTGCCGGGGTAGGTGTCGGCGTTGGTGAACGAGTGCCACGAATCGGCATGCTCGGCAACCAGCCGTAGCGTCTTCTTCTCACCCTGCCCGCCGATCAGAATCGGGATGTCGCGGGTGGGTGCCGGGTTCAGCTTGGTCAGACGGGACTTGATCCTGGGTAGCGCAGCGGCGAGGTCGTCGAGGCGGCTTCCGGCGGTGCCGAACTCGTAGCCGTATTCGTCATAGTCCTTGCGCATCCACCCCGACCCGATGCCCAGGATCAGCCTGCCCTCGCTGATGTGGTCCACGGTGCGCGCCATGTCGGCGAGCAGCTCGGGGTTGCGGTAGGAGTTACAGCTCACCAGCGCGCCGATCTGCACGCGGGAGGTCTGCTCGGCCCAGGCGCCCAGCATCGTCCAGCACTCGAAGTGGGCGCCGTCGGGATCGCCGTAGAGCGGGTAGAAGTGGTCCCAGTTGAAGACGACGTCGACGCCGATGTCCTCACACCGGCGCACCGCGTCGCGGATATAGCCGTAGTGGCTGGAGTGCTGCGGTTGCAGTTGAACGCCGATGCGGATGGGGAAGCTCATGGTCCAACCGTAGGCCGGAGCGGCTCAGCGCGCGGCCTTTGCCAGGGCCGCAGCCCACACCTTGCCGCGGGCGCGCATGGCTGCGATCTCGCGGAATTCCGCCAGGGCCTGCCGGGGGCTGCGCGCGCCGCCGGCGGGGCGCCCGAAACCGATCCGCAGATCGACCCCCCGGCGGCGAAGCCTCAGGCCCCCGCCGAAGTAGTACCAGGGCTGCGCCACCGCGACCTCGCACACCGGCCAGGCGAGCAGCTCGACGGATTGGCCTTGCTCGAGTGCAGTGCCGAAGGGGGGCCGCCCGAGCAGCGACGCCAGCGTGCGGAGTTGACCGGGCCAGGTGCTCCCGGATCCGTGGGCGACGAACGACACTGTCGCGGAACTGAGCCGCAGCTCGCCGGGGATGCTGCTGATTCCGCGCAGTAACCAGGCAGGTGTGCACAAGTCCGGCGTCCTCAAGAGCGGCCGGCCTATCGGAGAACGCCGCGCAGGATCTCCACCAGCGCCCGCGGTTGATCACCCTGCACCGAGTGACCGGAGTCGGGAACGACGATCACCCGCTGGAACCCTGGCGCCTCCCGGGCGAACCGCTCCGCGTCAGCGTCGTTGACGAAGAACGAGTTCGCCCCCCGCACCAGGGTGGTCGGCGTCTGCAGCAATAACGCGTCGTCCCACAGGCCCTCGAAACCCTCGCCCTTGCGGAAGGTGTCATAGCGCCACGTCCAGGTGCCGTCATCGAGCTCCTTGGAGTTGTGAAACACCCCGCGGCGCAACGACTCCGGCGAGCGGTTCGGGGAGGCGGCGACGGTGATCTCCACCATCGCCTCGAAGCTGGGAAAGCTGCGATCGCCCTGCACCAGCGCCACCGCCCCCATCTGGGCCTGGGTCATCTGCTCGTGGCGCTCCGGGGCTGAGGGGGTGACGTCCACCATCACCAGCCTGGGCACCAAATCCGATGCGGTCACCGCCAGGCGCATCGCCGTCAGCCCGCCCAGTGACATGCCCACCACCGGATCGGCGGCCGGTGCGAGTTCGCGGATCACCGGTTCGATTGCCGCCGCGTTGAGCTTGGGCCCGTAGTCACCGTCGTCGCGCCAGGCTGAGCGGCCGTGGCCGGGCAGGTCGACCGCCAGCGCCGGCACACCGAGGCCCAGGATCACGGTGTCCCACGTGTGCGCGTTCTGCCCGCCGCCGTGCAGGAACACCACCCGCACCGGGTCCGCCCCCCAGCGCAGCGCGCTGATGTCGCCTCGCTGGACACGGGACACAGCCGGCAGCGGTCCGCTGACGCCGGCCTGCTCGGCGTTCTCCGGGAGGTAGGTGAACTCGTCCACGGTGCCTAGTTAACGCGAAAGTGCGGCCCGGCCGGAGCCGGACCGCACTTTAGACCCGAAGGAACCTACCCCTCGATAAATTCCTCAAGCTGTGCGCGCGCCACGTCGTCGGGCAGTTGCTGCGGCGGGCTCTTCATCAGGTAGGCCGAGGCGGCGACCACCGGGCCGCCGATACCGCGGTCCATGGCGATCTTGGCCGCCCGCACCGCGTCGATGATGACGCCGGCGGAGTTCGGTGAGTCCCACACCTCGAGCTTGTACTCCAGGTTCAGCGGGACGTCACCGAAGGCACGGCCCTCCAGGCGGACGTAGGCCCACTTGCGATCATCGAGCCAGCCGACGTGATCCGACGGGCCGATGTGCACGTCCTTGGCATTGAACTCCTTCTGCAGGTTGGATGTGACGGCCTGGGTCTTGGAGATCTTCTTCGACTCCAGCCGTGAACGCTCCAGCATGTTCAGGAAGTCCATGTTGCCGCCCACGTTGAGCTGCATGGTGCGGTCGAGCTGTACACCGCGGTCCTCGAACAGCTTGGCCATCACACGGTGGGTGATGGTGGCGCCGACCTGACTCTTGATGTCGTCACCCACGATCGGCACACCGGCATCGGTGAACTTCTTGGCCCACACCGGATCCGAGGCGATGAACACCGGCAGCGCGTTGACGAACGCAACCCCGGCGTCGATGGCGCACTGGGCGTAGAACTTGTCGGCCTCTTCGGAACCCACCGGAAGGTAGGACACCATGACGTCGACCTTGTTCTCCTTGAGCACCTTGACCACATCGACCGGGTCCTCGTCAGACAGGTCGATGGTGTCGGCGTAGTACTTGCCGATGCCATCCAGCGTCGGGCCGCGGCGCACCATCACGTTGGCGGGCGGCACGTCGGCGATCTTGATGGTGTTGTTCTCCGAGGCGAAGATCGCCTCGGAGAGGTCGAAGCCCACCTTCTTCGCGTCGACGTCGAACGCGGTGACGAATTTGACGTCACGCACGTGATAGCGGCCGAACATCACGTGCATCAGGCCGGGGACGGTCGAGTGCGGGTCGGCGTCTTTGTAGTACTGCACGCCCTGCACCAGAGAGGACGCGCAGTTGCCGACGCCGACAATGGCGACGCGCACTTCGTTGGTCATGGACGTTCTCCTTCGTGTACTTCCGGTGTGTCTCAGCCTTGTTCCGGGCGGCTCTGTGCCACCCGTTCCGCGGCGATGAGTTCGTTGAGCCAGTTGACTTCCCGCTCGCTGGACTCCAAACCAAGCTGATGCAGCTGGCGGGTGTAGCGGTCGAGTGAGTTACTGGCGCGCGCGATGGCTTCGCGCAGGCCTTCGCGGCGTTCTTCCACCTGGCGGCGGCGGCCCTCCAGGATGCGCATCCGGGCCTCGGCCGGGGTGCGGTTGAAGAACGCGAGGTGCACACCGAAACCGTCGTCGGTGTAGTTCTGCGGGCCGGTGTCGGCCACCAGCTCGGTGAAGCGCTGGCGGCCGGCGTCGGTCAGTTGGTAGACCCGACGGGCCCGGCGCAGCACGGTGGTGCCCTCGGGCGCGGCATCCTCAACGATCAGCCCGTCGGCCTGCATCCGGCGCAGCGCCGGGTACAGCGAGCCGTAGGAGAAGGCGCGGAACGCCCCGAGCAGGCCGGTCAGCCGTTTGCGCAGCTCGTAGCCGTGCATCGGGGACTCCTGGAGGAGACCCAGAACCGCGAGCTCCAGCATCCCCTCACCTCCATCGTTCGCTAGGGCTTACCAACATCTCCACAAACTGTATCGGGCCGATATATTCGTCGCCAAACAGCCTGGTGGAGAGCCGACGAGGTGTGGCCCTACGGGTAGCTGATGCGTTTGACGGAGCCGTCCGGTCCCAGGGTGATGTTGCCGCTGCCGAAGTCGCTGGAGATGTAGATGGCGATCGAGAGCGCCCCCGGGGTGGTGGGGTCACGGGCCGGCTCGACGATCAGATAGGTGCTGGTCACCTCGTCGGCTTTGATGTTGAGGGTCTCCGGGGCGCCGCGCAGCACCCCGACGGCGGCCTTGGCATCGAACGCGGCCAGATCCACCGGAACGGCGTCGCCGCTCCGGGGTCCGGTCGACGGGTCGTCGAAGCCGCCGCGGTAGGTGTAGCTCAGGGTGCGGCGCTCGTCGGCCGGATCGGGCCGATCGAGCACCGCGTACTCGGGGTAGATCACCAGCCGGTATCCCATGGTGTCGCCGAACTGGGTGCGCATCTGTTGCAGCAGCCCGGACAGCCCGCCGAGCGACTGCAGTTGGCGCGGCGGAGTCAGCACCACCGGCGCGACGCCGTCCGGCTGGGCGCCCGGATCGGCGGTGAAACTCAGTGGCGAACTGGTGTTGCCGTAGAGACCCCAGCCGATGCCCACGCCGAGGAGCATCAGCACCCCGGCCGTCGCGATGCGGACACCCCACGCGGCCCGCGGTCCGGTCAGCGGCGCCGGTCTGAGTGCCGGAAGCTGCACGGGCGCATTGCCGGTCTGCAGGTCGGCGATCAACCCGCGTAGTTCACCGATGGTCGCGGCGTTGGTCGCGGCTTTGACCCGCTGCGCGTGTTCGGTCATCGACAGCTGACCCTCGGCCAGTGCGGTGTCGAGGATCTGGCAGATGTCGGTGCGGTCGCTGTCCTTTGCTCGCGTGCTCGAGGTCTGACCGGTCGCCATCCCGGTAATCGTAGAAGGGTGATCGCAGGAGTTCTGCGGTCGGTCGCACACCCCGGCGGGAGGCCCCGACGTACTCTGGTCCCCGTGCGTCTTCAGCGACAGGTGGTGGACTACGCGCTCCGGCGGCGGTCCCTGCTGGCCGAGGTCTACTCCGGCCGCACCGGCGTCAGCGAGGTCTGCGACGCCAACCCCTACCTGCTGCGCGCGGCGAAGTTCCACGGAAAACAAAGCGCGATCATGTGCCCGATCTGCCGCAAGGAGCCACTGACGTTGGTGTCGTGGGTATTCGGTGAGCACCTCGGTGCGGTCTCCGGGTCGGCCCGCAGCGCCGAGGAACTGGTCCTACTGGCGACCCGCTTCGAGGAGTTCGCCGTCCATGTCGTCGAGGTATGCCGCACCTGTGAGTGGAACCACCTGGTGAAGTCCTACGTACTCGGCGCTCCCCGCTCGACGAAGGGCTCGCCTCGCACTCGACGGGCGCGCTCGGCCAGTGAATAGCGGAGAGGGCCCCGACCGGTCACCCGCCGACGCACCGCCGCCGGCTGACCGCGCGCCCGCCGGACCCCGGCACAGCGCCGAGGCGGATGACGCCGTCACCCGCGCGATCCGCCGTCAGGCTCCCCCCGACGATCGGCTGACCGCGGTCATCGCACCGGTCCGCTCCGCCGGCCCGGTTTCGCAGAGCGACCAGGTGCAGGCTGTCAAGGCGGCGATGGACGGCGGGGGACCACCCGCCGTCACACCGCCACCCACCGCGCCGGTACCGCCACCCCCGGACGGCGGGCTACCCGCTCTATGGCAACGCCTGCGCAGCTGGGGTGGCCGGCGCTGGTTGGCGGCTGCCGCGGTGGTGTTCGTCGTGCTGCCGGTACTGACCTTCGGGATGGCCTACCTCATCGTCTCGGTGCCCAAACCCGGCGATATCCGCACCAATCAGGTCTCCACGATCCTGGCCAGCGACGGCTCGGAATTGGCGAGAGTCATTCCGCCCGAGGGCAATCGGGAGGATGTCAACATCGACCAGGTCCCGGTGCATGTGCGTGACGCGGTGATGGCCGCCGAGGACCGCGACTTCTACTCCAACCCCGGATTCTCCATCACCGGTTTCGGCCGCGCCATTCGCAACAACCTGTTCGGCGGCGATATCCAGGGTGGCTCGACCATCACCCAGCAGTACGTCAAGAACGCCCTCGTCGGCGATCAGCGCTACGGCTTCGGCGGCCTGGTCCGCAAGGCCAAGGAACTGGTGATCTCCACCAAGATGAGCCAGCAGTGGTCGAAAGACGAAGTGCTGCAGGCGTATCTGAACATCATCTACTTCGGCCGCAGCGCCTACGGGATCTCCGCGGCCTCCCAGGCATATTTCAACAAGCCGGTCGAAGAGCTCTCCGTCGCCGAGGGTGCGCTGCTGGCGGCGCTGATCCAGCGGCCCTCGACGCTGGACCCCGCAGTGGACCTCGACGGTGCGATGGAGCGGTGGAACTGGGTGCTCGACGGAATGGTCACCATCGGTGCGTTGTCGACATCCGAACGCGCCCAACAGGTCTTCCCGGTCACCGTGCCGCGGGACCAGGCCAATATCGGTGCCCTGACCACCGGGCCGAACGGGCTCATCGAACGCCAGGTGATTAAGGAATTGCTGGATCTGTTCAACATCGACCAGCAGACCCTGAACACTCAGGGCCTGCAGATCACCACGACGATCGACCCGCAGGCCCAGGAGGCCGCCGTCGACGCCGTCGGCAACTACCTCGACGGCCAGATGCCGGAGATGCGCGCGGCCGTGGTGTCCATCGACCCGCGCACCGGTGAGGTGAAGGCGTACTACGGCGGGTCCGACGCACAGGGCTTCGACTTCGCACAGGCGGGCCTGCCGACGGGGTCCTCGTTCAAGGTGTTCGCTCTGGTGGCCGCACTCGAGCAGGGCATGGGCCTCGGTTATCAGGTGGACAGCTCGCCGCTGAAGATCAACGACAAACTCACCATCAACAATGTCGACGGCGGCGGTTGCGGCACATGCAACATCGCCGAGGCACTCAAGCAGTCGCTCAACACCGTCTACTACCGGCTGATGATGAAGCTGCGCAACGGACCCGAGGACGTGGCCGACGCGGCGCACCGCGCCGGCGTGGCCGAGAGCTTCCCCGGTGTGGAGTTCACCCTGTCCGAGGACGGGTTGGGTGGTCCCCCGGGACCCGGCGTGGTGCTCGGCAAATACGAGACGCGCGTCATCGACATGGCGTCGGCGTACGCGACACTGGCCGACTCCGGGATCTATCACGCCCCGCGCTTCGTCCAGAAGGTCGTCAATGCCCAGGGCGAGGTGCTCTTCGACGCCGCGGGTGAGGACAACTCCGGCGAGCGCCG
>JAIOQK010000238.1 GCA_021413425.1 Mycobacterium sp. | reverse complement strand
AGCGGATCTGCTGAAGAATTCGCTGGTGCCCACCACGGATACGCCGATGAAGGCGCGGGACTTCACCAGCGATCAGGAGGTGCGGTGGTGCCCCGGATGCGGTGACTACGTCATTCTGAACACCATCCGGAACTTCTTGCCGGAGTTGGGATTACGACGCGAGAACATCGTGTTCGTCAGCGGCATCGGCTGCTCCAGCCGGTTCCCGTATTACCTGGAGACCTACGGGCTGCACTCCATCCACGGACGGGCCCCCGCGATCGCGACCGGGCTGGCGCTGGCCCGGCCGGACCTGTCGGTGTGGGTGGTGACCGGTGACGGTGACGCACTGTCCATCGGCGGCAACCACCTGATCCACACCCTGCGGCGCAACGTCAATCTGACGATCCTGTTGTTCAACAACCGGATCTACGGGCTGACCAAGGGTCAGTACTCGCCCACCTCGGAGGTCGGCAAGGTCACCAAATCCACGCCGATGGGCTCGGTGGACCATCCGTTCAACCCCGTGTCGATCGCGCTGGGCGCGGAGGCCACATTCGTCGCACGGGCACTGGACTCCGACCGCGCGGGCCTCTCGGAGGTGCTGCGTGCCGCCGCCGCCCACCGCGGCACGGCACTGGTGGAGATCCTGCAGGACTGCCCGATTTTCAATGACGGTTCCTTCGACGTATTGCGCAAGGACGGCGCCGAGGAACGGGTGATCACCGTCCACCATGGCGAGCCCATCACCTTCGGCGCCGACGGCGAGTACTGCGTCGTGCAGACCGGCTTCGGCTTGGAGGTCGCCAAGACCGCTGATGTCGCCGCCGAGGCGATCGTGGTGCACGACGCCCATTGCGAGAACCCCGCCTATGCGTTCGCGCTGTCGCGGCTGAGCGAGCAGAACCTCGAACACACCGTGATGGGCATCTTCCGCCAGGTCGCCCGGCCGGCATACGACGACGGGGCGCGCGATCAGCTGGTCGCCGCGCAGAGCGGTGCCCCGCACGACCGGGCGGCCCTGCAGTCGCTGGTGCGCGGGCGCGACACCTGGACCGTCGATTAAGCCGGCCGAGGGGATGAGCGCCGGTCTGGCCGCAGTCGTGCTGGCCGGCGGCGCGTCGCGCCGGATGGGCCGGGACAAGGCGACCATGCCGCATCCGCGCGGCGGCACCATGGTCGAGCGCACCGTCGCGGCCGTGGCAGGGCGATGCGCACCGGTATTCGTCGTCGCCGCCCCCGGCCAGGCCCTGCCCGACCTGGGGGAGGCGCAGATTCTGCGTGACGAGGCGCGCGGTGTCGGGCCCCTGCTGGCGACCGGCCGGGGGCTGCGGGCGGCCGCCGCGGCCGGACTGCAGCGGGCGTTCGTCTGCGCGGTGGACATGCCCGAGCTGTCTGCCGTGGTGATCGACGCACTCGCCGGCTACGACGGGGTGGATGTGGTGCTGCCCTGGGACGGCCGCGACCACTACCTGGCCGGGATCTACCGCACCGGGCTGGCCGCCCACATCGAGGGGCTGGTCGGCGCCGGTGAGCGCTCGATGCGCGCGCTGACCAACTCGGTTCTCACCCAGCGTGTCGTGATGGCGCCGAATCCCGCCCTGGCCAACGTCAATACCGACACTGACCTGCGGGCCCTGCGCGGCGCGTGAGCGCGGAGCAGATCACGGGCAGATCACCGACGCGCTATTCGTGGCGATCCATGCCAATTCGGTGAACAGAACGAATATTGGTGTGACTGGTGTGACTTCTGGGGTTTATGGTGTTCGGATTGCTGTGGCGCCAGCCACAATATGGCTGTGATATAGGTCACATGAATAAGCGCCGCGTCGG
>JAIOQK010000237.1 GCA_021413425.1 Mycobacterium sp. | reverse complement strand
TACGCGGTGCACAGCGGGGCGCTCATCGCGTCGAGGATCGCCTCGTCGGCGACGGCCGGCCACGGGGTCAGCGGTGGGCCGTAGGACCACAGCGCCAACTCGCTGATCGTGCTGTTGGCGGGATTGGCCAGCAGGTACTGGCGCAGGATCACCGGCCCGGACACCACCGCCGCCAGCCGGTCGGGCTGGTCGACGGTCAGCGACGGCGAGGCGAGCAGGTTGGTGCGCTGGCAATCCCGCAGCGCCTGGTTCGCGGCCGCGAACACCCCGGCGACCAACTCACCGCCGCGCCAGGTCTCCCCGCGCCAGTGCACGATCTGCGCCTGCAACTGCCACTGGCCCGCTGGTTGGACCACCGTCGCACGCTCAGTGACGGCGTAGCCGCGCGGATCAGCGGGCACCGGCGGTGTGCCGCACAGGTCCTCGAACCGGAAGCGGGGCGTCGGGGCTGTCTGGGCCAAACCGGCCAGTGCAGGCCAGCCGTACTGAGCGTTCAGCGGAATAGCCGCCGGGTCAACCCATGCCGAGGCCGGGATGCTGTCACAGGCGGGCGGGCAGTTGTACGGCTCAGCGGAGGCCGGCGGTGCGACGGCGACGGCGGTGGCGACGAGGAAGGCCGCCAGCATCGCCGCGAGGACCAACTGCACCCACGCATCCTATGGAGCGCACAATCGTATTCATGGAATTGACGCACTTCGGTCACTCATGTCTGCACGTCGATCTCGGCGGCACGCGGGTGCTGTTCGATCCGGGGAACTTCTCACACGGCTTCGAGGGGATCACCGGGCTGTCGGCGATTCTGATCACCCACCAGCACCCCGACCACGCCGACCCGAATCGACTGCCGGCGTTGGTGGAAGCCAACCCCGGTGCGGCGCTCTACGCCGATCCACAGACCGCGGCCCAACTCGGCGACGGGTGGACTGCGGTGAACGTCGGTGACGAGTTCACCGTGGACGGGCTGACGGTGCGCGGCGCCGGCGGGCGCCACGCCGTCATCCACCCCGAGATCCCGGTGATCGACAACATCTCCTATCTGATCGGCGACGCCGAGCACCCGGCGAAGCTGATGCATCCCGGTGACGCACTGTTCGTCCCCGGCGAGCCGGTCGAGGTGCTGGCCACGCCAGCGGCTGCCCCGTGGATGAAGATCTCCGAGGCCGTCGACTATCTGCGGGCGGTCGGTCCGCGCCACGCGGTCCCGATCCATCAGGGCATCATCGCCCCGGATGCCCGGGGCATCTTCTACGGGCGGCTGTCGGAGATGACCGACACCGACTTCCGGGTGCTCACCGAGGAGAGTGCGGCGCAGTTCTAGGCTCATGCGATGAGCGCAGCAGATCTGGAACGGCTGTTCGGCCTGACCGGTAAGACGGCACTGGTCACCGGGGGCACCCGCGGGATCGGGATGATGATCGCCCGCGGTCTGCTGCAGGCCGGCGCCTCGGTGGTGGTGAGCTCCCGCAAGGCCGACGCCGTCGAGCAGGCGGTGTCGCAGCTCTCGCCATTCGGTGCGGTGCGCGGGGTGGCCGCCGACCTGGCCCGTCAGGACGAGTGCGCCCGGCTGGCCGCCGACGTGGCCGCCGAGTCGGGGAGCCTGGACATCCTGGTCAACAATGCCGGTGCCACCTGGGGCGAACCGCTGGAGAGCTTCCCGGCCGCGGCGTGGGACCGGGTGCTCGATCTCAACGTCAAGTCCCCGTTCTGGATGGTGCAGGAACTGCTGCCCGCGCTGCGCACGGCCGGCACCGCCGATGATCCGGCGCGGATCATCAACATCGGCAGCATCGACGGCATCCACGTCAGCCCGATGCCCACCTACTCCTACTCGGCGAGCAAGGCCGCGCTGCACCAGCTGACCCGGGTGCTGGCCAAAGAGCTTGGTCCACAGCACATCACCGTCAACGCGGTGGCTCCCGGTCCGTTCCCGTCGAAGATGATGGCCGCGACCCTGGACGCTTTCGGCGACGCCATCGCCGCCGCGGCCCCGCTGCGGCGCATCGGCCGCGACGACGATATGGCTGGCGTCGCGGTGTTCCTGGCCAGCCGTGCGGGTGCCTATCTCAACGGGGCGGTGATCCCGGTGGACGGCGGGATCGCCACCACCGCGAGTGGAACGGCGCGGTAGTCAGCTTTTCGCTTTGCCGAAGTTCTCCGGGTCGGCGGTGGCCAGCAGCCACGCGTACTGGAATGCGGCTTCCCTCCACCGCTCGTAGCGACCGCTGATGCCGCCGTGGCCGGCCGCCATCTGGGTGCGCAGCAGCACCGGGTTTCCGTCGGTCTTGTGGTGCCGAAGCGCGGCAACCCATTTCGCAGGTTCGACGTAGAACACGCGGGTGTCGTTGAGAGAGGTCATCGCCAGTATCGCCGGGTAGTCCTTGGCTTCGACATTCTCATACGGCGAGTACGACTTCATGTAGAAGTAGACGTCCGAGTTCTCCAGTGGGTTGCCCCACTCGTCCCACTCGGTGACGGTCAGCGGCAGCGACGGGTCGAGGATCGTGGTGAGCGGGTCCACGAACGGAACCTGGGCCAGAATCCCGGCGAACAGCTGCGGCGCCATATTGGCCACCGCCCCCATCAGCAGACCGCCCGCACTTCCACCGAGTGCCACCAGGTTCTGCGGCCGGGTGATACCGCTGTCGACGAGATGGGTTGCGGCGGCGATGAAGTCGGTGAAGGTCTTCTTCTTCTCCAGCAGCTTGCCGTCCTCGTACCAGAGCCGCCCCAGTTCCCCGCCGCCGCGGACATGGGCGATGGCGAACACCATGCCGCGGTCCAGCAGCGAGAGCCGGGCGACGGAGAACCGCGGGTCCTCACTGGACTCATAGGCCCCGTAGCCGTAGAGGGTTGTCGGGGCGGGGAAGTCGATGCCGTCGCGGTAGATCAGCGACAGCGGGATGCGGGTGCCGTCCTCGGCGAGCGCCCAGTCTCGGCGCTCGACGTACTGCTCGCGGCGGTAGTCGCCGAGCACCGGTTGCTCGCGGAGCAGGATGCGCTCGCCGGTGGCCAGAACCACGTCGTAGATACGCATCGGGGTGAGGAAGGACGTCGCCCCCAGTCGCAGCCGCGGGGAGACCCAATTGGGATTGCCGGCCAGCCCGCACGACATAAACTCGGAGTCGAAGGTGATCTCG
>JAIOQK010000328.1 GCA_021413425.1 Mycobacterium sp. | reverse complement strand
GACCGAGTAGTACAGGTAGTACCCGAGGATGGTCAGCATGCCGTAGAACGAGAACCGTTCCCACAGCTCGACACCGAAGAGATTGACCAGGCCGACAGGATGTCCGAACCGGGTCCGGACCGCGGACCCCTCCCGCGGTTGAGCTACGTCAGTCACCGGCTGAGCGTGCCACGGCTTCTCTCAGCTCGGCGTAGGAATCGTCGATGGCCGCGGCCAGGCCGGTGATACCCGGCAGCGCCTGCGGGTCGGTGCAGAGTCCGATACCCACCTCGCCGGCACATGAGATCGCCGAGATGCGCAGCACGTGATGGGGGCCGGGCTCCGATGAGGAGAACAGTTGCGCCACCGGGCGGCCGGCAATCGCGACCGCACTCGGCGGACCTGGAACGTTGGAGATGGCCACGCTGAACTCGCGGGCGCTTCCCGCGAATCGCTGCACGGCGCCGGCGATGTGTCGGGTTCGGCCCAGTGCGTGGAACAGGTCGTAGAGCTCCACCGCGTCCCCACTGTTCTTGCGGGTGCGGGTCTGCGAGCTGATCAGATCCAGCCGCGCCAGCGGGTCGGCCTCTCCGACCGGCAGATCGACGTTGATGAACGAATCGCGATTTCCCATTGCACCGGGTTTCTCGTCGCGGTGATGCAGGCTTACCGGAATCTGCGCGCGCAGATGCTCGCCGGCCGCCACATCGGATCCGAGCCAGTCCCGCAGGCCGCCGGCGATCACGGCAAGCAGTACATCGTTGACGGTCGCGTGATTGGGGCGGGTGGCACCGATGGCCTTCATGTCCGCCAGCGGTGCGACGGTGAAGGCCAGCTCGCGCGCCCCGCTCAGTGGGCGGTCGAACGGCGACGCCGAACCGCGATGGCCCAGTTCCCGGCGCAGCACGGCGGGCATCCGCCACAGCTCGCCGAGCGTGCCGACGTGCTGCGGCGGCCCGGCCCCGGGCGCACCCTCCCGTGCCGGCGGCTCCGGGTGTTCATCCCACAGCACCGCATGTAGAAACCGGACAGCGGCAATACCGTCGGCCATCGCATGGTGGATCCGGACTGCGATCGCTTCGCGGCCGTCGGCGAACGGGCCGATCACATCGAAGCTCCACAGCGGCCGTCGACGATCGAGGTGCTGGGCCATCAGTGCGCTGACTGTCTGCCACAGGTCGGCGCCGTCGCCATCGTGGCGACGGACGTGGTGGCTGATGTCGAACTCCGCCGCCGGGACCCAGCGCGGCTGCGCTCCGGATGTGTCGGCGCACTGCGTGGCACGGGGTTGGGTGGCAAGCCGCGTGGCCACCGATGCGCGCAGGGCCTCGAGATCAAGACTGGCCGAGCCGGGTTCCAGAACGACGAGTTTGAGAGTGTGTCCGGTGATCGTCGGTGACTCCATGCTCAGGATGCGCGCGTCGTCGGGGGAAAGCAGGTCAGCGTCGTCGCCATCGGAGCCTGTGGTCACCGCGAAAGCCTACGAGGTGCGTGCCGCCGCGGTGCGGCGGTTGTACTCACGGCGGGCGGTTACCTACCGTCACGGGGTGGCTGACGCGGCGGTGGTCGGATTCGTCACCGGGCTGACTTTGATCGCCGCCATCGGCGCCCAGAATGCGTTCGTACTACGGCAGGGCATCCGGGGCGAGTATGTGGCGGTCGTCGCGGGGGTGTGCGCGGTCGCGGACGTTGTGCTCATCGCGGCCGGTATCGCCGGCGTCGGGGCGCTCATCACCGCCCACCCGCAGGCCCTGATCGTGGCGCGGATCGGCGGTGCGGCATTCCTGATCGGCTACGGACTGCTGGCCGCCCGCCGCGCTCTGCGCCCGGCGACCCTGACCCCGGCGACGGACGGGCCCACCCAGCTCGCGCCGGTGGTGCTGACCTGCCTGGCGCTGACTTTCCTCAACCCGCACGTCTATCTGGACACCGTGATTTTGCTCGGCACGTTGGCCAACCAGCAGGGCGAGGGCCGATGGCTCTTCGGCGGCGGTGCCGCACTGGCCAGCACGGTGTGGTTCTTCGGGCTGGGGTGTCGCTGGCGTTGACGTGACCGATGGAGTTCGGGGAATCCGGGTTGCGGCTGCAGTGAGCCGCCGCGGTCCAACCCGGGATGCCCGACGTGTTTGGATTGCAGCTGTGAGAAGCGACGTGGGCACTGCGGCACGCGGCGAACCAGGGTTCGCCAGCGTCGGCAGCGTCTACTACCCGGTCCTGGTCGCGGTCTTCACCGCGCTGGTGATCATCTCCAACGTGGCGGCCACCAAGGGCGTGGCCTTCGGTCCGATCATCACCGACGGCGGATTCATCGTCTTCCCACTCACCTACATCATCGGCGACGTGCTGGCCGAGGTATACGGATTCCGGGCGGCAAGGCGCGCGATCATTCTGGGGTTTGCGATGAATGCCCTTGCCGCGGCGACGTTCTGGGTGACCGTGTATCTGCCCGCGGCCGACTTCTACCCCAATCAGGAGCACTTCGCCAACGTTGTCGGCGCCTACACCCAGCTGATCGTGGCCGGCCTGGCCGGCTTCATCGTCGGCCAGACCATCAACGCCTGGACGGTGGTCCAGATCAAGGCGCGCACCAAGGAGAAACACCTGTGGGCGCGGTTGGTGGGCTCCACGTTCGCGGGTCAACTCGGCGACACCCTGGTGTTCTGCGCCATCGCCGCCGGGGCAATCGGGATCACCAGCATCGGCGACTTCGTCACCTACGCCGCCCTGGGATGGATCTACAAGACGGCCGTGGAGGTGGTGATGCTGCCGGTGACCTACCGCGTGATCGGCTACATCAAGCGCCACGAACCCACCTACACCGCGCTGGTCTGATGGCGTCGCCGATCCGCCCGGCCGTCATGGACTACGGCGACCGCGCTCTGCTCCTCGAATGCGCCTCCGGCGATGACGTTCTCGCGCTGACCGACGCTGTCCGGGATGCCAAGCTTCCCGGTGTCATCGACGTCGTTCCGGCCGCCCGAACCGTGCTTGTCACACTGGGCGATCCCGCCCTGCAGGCAACCACCAGATCCCGGCTGGCGGGCATCGAGGTCCTTGCGCCGGAGGCGCGGGCGGCCGGGCACGGCCCCCGAGTGGTCATCGACGTCGTCTACGACGGTGCAGACCTCGCGGTCGTGGCCGGCCATCTCGGGATGGCGGTCGCGGAGGTCGTCGACGCCCACACCCGCACACCGTGGCGGGTCGGATTCTGCGGCTTCGCACCGGGTTTCGCCTATCTGATCGACGGCGACCCGCGGCTTGACGTCCCTCGCCGGGCCGAGCCGCGCAGCCGGGTGCCGGCCGGATCTGTTGCTCTGGCCGGGGCGTTCAGCGGGGTCTACCCCCGCGACTCCCCCGGTGGCTGGCAGCTGATCGGACGCACCGACGCCGTGCTGTGGGACATCAACCGACCCCAGCCGGCTCTGCTCACCCCGGGCACCTGGGTGCAGTTCCGTGCGAGGGCGGCCCGATGATCCTGGAAGTGCTGCGCTGCGGCCCGCTGGCAACCGTGCAGGACCTCGGCCGCCCAGGCCTTGGGCACATCGGCGTCAGCACCTCCGGTGCCGCCGACCGCCGATCGCACAGCCGGGCCAACCGGCTGGTGGCCAACCCCGACACCCATGCGACGATCGAGATCACCTTCGGCGGATTCGCCGTCCGGGTGCTCGAGGGGGATGCCGAAATCGCCGTCACCGGTGCCGATGGCGCACCAGAGGTGGACGGAATACCATTCGGCACCAACAGTGTTCACCGCGTGCATGCCGGCCAGATGATTGTCGTGAACACACCGCACCGCGGGCTACGCAGTTATCTCGGGGTCCGCGGCGGCATCGCGGTCGATGCGGTCCTGGGATCGCGAAGCCATGACACCCTGTCCGGCATCGGGCCGGCGCCGCTGCGTGTCGGCGACCTGCTCGCCGTGGGCGCGGCCGCCGCGGAATTTCCAAGACTCGAGCAGGTCCCCGTCGGCCCGGCGCCGGCCCGGCGAGGAACTGCCCAGTGAGGGCGCCGTCCGCGGCGCGATCCAGGTACCTCCCAGCGGCCTGCCGGTGATCCTCGGTCCCGACCACCCGGTGACCGGTGGCTACCCCGTCATCGGCGTCCTGGTCGATGCCGACACCGACGCGGTGGCCCAGTTGCGGCCCGGACAGCCGGTGCGACTGCGCTGGGCGCGGCCGCGTAACACGGTGCGCGATCCGCAATAGGTGGTAAAGCTGAGAAGGTGAATGCGCCGGTCCACACCGCCCGTCTGGTGCATACCAGCGATCTGGACGGCGACACCAGCCGCAACGCCAGAAATCTGCTGGTCAATGCCTATGGCGGGGGTTTCACCGACGCCGACTGGGAGCACACCCTGGGCGGGATGCATGCGCTCATCGTTCATCGCGGGGCCCTGGTCGCCCACGGTGCGGTGATTCAGCGGCGGCTTTTGTACCACGGTTCCGCGCTGCGGTGCGGATACCTGGAAGGTATTGCGGTTCAAGAGGAGTGGCGTGGACAGGGCCTGGGCGCTGCCGTCATGGATGCTCTCGAACAGGTGGTGCGGGGCAGCTATCAACGTGGCGCACTGCGCGCCTCGGGTGGCTCGGTATCGGGTGCCCGGCTCTACCGGCCCCGCGGGTGGCTGCACTGGCGCGGGCCCACCTCGGTGCTGGCGCCCACCGGTCTGATCCGCACGCCCGGCGACGACGGCGTGATCTTCACACTGCCCGTCACCGTCGAGTTGGACGCGGGCGCCGAACTTATCTGCGACTGGCGCGACGGGAATGTCTGGTAGCGATCCAGCGTGTCCGACCGATCAGGAGGCCCGCCCCCGAGGATCCGGAGTAAAGCCGGTAACCCGATCGGTGGACACACGGGCATCGGACGGCGGATCTGGCTAGCATCGAGGCAGCGTTGTGATTCGCGCCACCTTTGACCGCGAGGAGAACCGATGTCCCGAGCCGCCGAACTCGCCGAACTGCATCAAATCATGGGCAACCTGCGGCGGTGCGTGACGTCGTTGCAGCACCGCTACGGCGACGCGCCGGCCATGCGGCGGGCGGTGATCGACACCCAGAGAATCCTCGGTGACCTGGAACTTCTCGAGATGGATGCCGGTGAACTCGAGATCACCTCGCACACCGTCATCACTGGCGGGGAGAAGGTCCAGGTGCCCGACACCCCCTATGACGCGGAGATGTGGCGCGACATCGACGACGAGGGAGTCGGGGGGCACTTCCGACGCTGACCGCTTGGCATTTCGCGCTGTGACCTGGGTACCCTTCGGGCAGTTGACGTGAAGGGGACCACTGCATCATGAGCGCACCCACAGCCGATCGGCGTGGCACCGGTGTCTTCTCGCCCGGACGGGCCCAGATTCCGCAGAAGACCCTGCGCACCGATAATTGGCTCAAGTCCCCGATCCTCAACGATCTCGGCTTCGCGGCCTTCGTCATCTACGCAACCGTCCGGGCATTCCAGCAGGACCACTTCTTCGTCGAGAAGTACCACTACCTCACCCCCTTCTACTCGCCCTGCGTCAGCAAGGGCTGCGGCGAGGCTAGTGAGTTCTGGCCGCAGATCCTGCCGGACGTGTGGTGGCTGCCGTACGCGGCGCTGTCGCTGCCGTTCCTGCTGCTGTTCCGGCTGACCTGCTACTACTACCGCGGCGCCTACTACCGCTCCGTCTGGCAGGCCCCGACCGCCTGCGCGGTGGCCGAACCGCACGCCACCTACACCGGCGAGACCCGCTTCCCGCTGATCCTGCAAAACCTGCACCGCTACTTCTTCTACATCGCGGCGATCATCTCGGTGATCAACACCTGGGACGCGATCCAGGCCTTCCACTCCCCGTCCGGTTTCGGGTTCGGGCTGGGCAATATCATCCTGGTCGCCAACGTCGTCCTGCTGTGGCTGTACACGCTGTCCTGCCATTCCTGCCGGCACGTGATGGGCGGGCGGCTCAAGCACTTCTCCAAGCATCCGGTGCGGTACTGGTCGTGGACGCAGATCAGCAGGCTCAATGTTCACCACAAGCGGTTCGCCTGGATCACGATCGGATCGCTGATGTTCACCGACTTCTACGTCATGCTCGTGGCCAGTGGCGCGATCTCTGACCTGAGATTCATTGGCTGACAGGCACTTCGGACCGACAGTTCTAGTGAGGACAACACATGGTTGAGGTGGAGCGGCATTCATTCGACGTTGTCGTGATCGGCGCCGGCGGCTCCGGTCTGCGTGCAGTGATCGAGGCCCGTCAGCGCGGCCTGCGGGTCGCCGTGGTCTCCAAGTCGCTGTTCGGCAAGGCGCACACCGTGATGGCCGAAGGCGGCTGTGCGGCGGCGATGGGCAATGCCAATCCCAAGGACAACTGGCAGGTCCACTTCGCCGACACCATGCGCGGAGGCAAGTTCCTCAACAACTGGCGGATGGCTGAACTGCACGCCCAGGAGGCACCGGAGCGGGTCTGGGAACTGGAGACCTACGGCGCGCTGTTCGAC
>JAIOQK010000327.1 GCA_021413425.1 Mycobacterium sp. | reverse complement strand
AACATCAACATGAACGTCACCGGGTGGGTTCCCGCCTCGTATTCCGATTTCGTCCAGTACGGCTCGTACCTCAACGCGAACCAGCAGACGGTGTATCCCTACGCCTACAACGGGACTCAGCTGTCGGGCACCAGCCAGACCAATTTCGACTTCTGGCGGTTCAACGTGACCGGCCCGGCGTCGACGCCCTACGCCATCGCGTTGCGCACGGCCGCCATCCAGGACGGTTTCCCCGCCGACGCCAACGGCGTGTATGGATTCTTCACCTATCCCAATGACGAGGCGGCGGGCCAGTTCACCAACATCCCCACCGCGGTGTCCCTCGACCTGTACGTCTGGGGTTCCGGTGACGGCGACAGCGGAAGTGTGATCCCCGGCGGCACCTGGAGCTACTCCAGTTCGGTGGCACCCACCGGGCCCTGCGTCAGGACCCCGCGCCCCACACTGACCGGTACGGCCGCCACCGACACCTTCATCATGAACTACACGTTCAAGAACCGGACAGCGCCGCTGGTGCTGGCCACCGGAGCCGACGGCGACATCGTCGGTATCGACGCCGTCGCACTGGGGGCGAGGAGCACCTCCGTTGACATCGTCGACCGGGCGTGTTTCCTGTTCAGCCTGACCCAAAGCCAGTTCGTCTACGAAACCTCGACCGGCACGCTCTACTACGACCGGAATCCGTTCCTGCCCGGCTACACCGGGGCGCTCGCTAATCTCTCGCAGAGCTCACTGGATCCGTCCAACTCCATCTTCGTGCTGTAGGAAGCCCCGCAAAAGCCCTGCAGTTATTGAATGTGTCGCAGAACACGTTTCGAATTACATTGAGGCGCTGGCAAATTACCGCCGCTTGGTTCGTGGGCGCGATTCGGGTGTTCAACGCACCGTCATGAGTTAATACATCCGAGATAGCAGCAACAACTGAGACCTCGCCGACTGCTGCTGTGTCGGCGTGGCGCGATTTCGCCTGTCCCGCAAATCCGTTTAGCGTTTCGGCCCCGTGAACAGATTTGCATTAATGACTATTACCGCTGGATTGATTGCAACGTCATCGGCGACGGCTCAGGCCGTGCCACAGGTCGGGATGAGCGGCCTGGTTCCCAACGCGAGAGCGCTCGCGAGTTACATCACCGCCACCTACCCGGGTGTGCAGTCCATCGGTGGTGTGCGCCCCGATTCGCGTCCCGATCACCCGAGCGGGCGCGCACTCGACATCATGATCGGCTCCGACATGGGTCTGGGCGATGCCATCAACGCCGACATCACCAGCCAGGCCGGCCGGTTCGGTGTTCAGTACACGATGTGGCGGGTGGCCCAGCACTTCAACCACGTGCACGTCACGGTCTCCTAAGCGCACCGAGCCGGGCCGGTCTGGTGCCGGCGTACCACTTTTGTTCCTTGATATCGCCGGCGATATCACCGCCGCGAAACGGCCACGCCAGCCCGTGCTCGTCGTTATCGTGGCCTCAATCTCGGCTGCGCGCCGGCTGGACGAATGCGAGGTTCTTGCCCATGGACACCCTCCCTCTCATCATCATCTTCTCCGCCCTGGTGGTCATCGGCCTGATCTGGACGGCGCTGCGGATCACCATCAAGCGCGATCGCAAGACGATCGCCTCGGACATGGACGAGCCGCACGAGATCGAGACCTATAAGAAGGCCTGGCGCAAGAAGGGGTAGCGGAGCGGATAGCTCCACCCGGTACCGACAGCACCCCTAGACTGGGGCGATGCTGCGCACCATGTTGCTGACCGCCGCGGTGGCCGCCGGCGCCGTAGCCGGGGCTTACCCGGCTGCCGCCGAGCCCGGGCCCGCTCCGCCGCCCATTCCGGACGTGTTCTCCTACATGCCGGTCAACCCGGCGGACTACACGGTCAAGGCCGGCCGGTGGTTCGCCTTCGCCGGCCCGCCCGGCGTGGTCTGCGCGCTCGACACCATCAACGGCGAGTACGGTTGCGCCGGCCCGCTGCCCGGTGCCCCGGACGGCGCCAACCTGGTCAGCGGGGGGCCGCTCGGCTTGCCCGTGTTCACCACCACCGAGGGCCTGAAGTACGCCGACGCCGGCCCGGTTCGCCCGTTGCCGCCCAACACCCGACTCAGCTACCGGCAGGTGGCCTGCGGGGTGGACGCCGCCGGTGTGGTGGCCTGCTTCAACAGTCGCGATCAGGTGGGCTTCGTCGTCGGCCCGACTGCCAGCTTCGCCGCCAGCAACCAGCCGCCGCCTCCGCCGCTCCCGCCACTCCCGCCGCCCCCGCCGCCCCCGATTCCGTAGCGGGAAGGGCGGGGCTTCGCCTTAAGGCTTAGCGCTGGCTCTCGCTGAGTCCGATGCAGGTGCCGATGTTCTGGGGGGTGCACGGGATCCCGTCCACCGTCGGCAACTGGTTGGGCCCGCCGCCGTACACCGCGCCGCCACCCGAGGTCGAGTTCGGCACGGTCTGACCACCGGCGGTGCCGCCGCTGACGCAGACGCCGTCGAAGTCGCTGGCCACGGTTCCGTACGGGCACGCCGAGGCGGGCGCGGCGGTGACGCCCAGACCGGCGCCCACCAGCATCGCGCACGCTGCGGCGCGCAAGAAGATCGTCATACCGCCCAGCGTAGCCGCCGGCATCTGTCAGAGGTCGCTCGTAATCTCGACCACGGGTGGAGGAATAGGGACTGATCAAAGGGGGACGTGCGATGGCGAATTCCATCAACACCAGTTATGCGGTGATCGTCTTGGGGGACACCCTCACGATCGAGCGCGCCGACCTGGTCGACAAGGCCGCCGAGCACGGCGCGGTGATCACCGAGACCTACAGCTTCGAGCCGGGCGAGGCCGCATCGCGTGACGACATCACGGAGGTGGAGGCGGTGGTGGCCGCGCTGAGCCGCGCGATCGCCACGCACACCGATCTGTGGGTGCCGTTCCCGATGGATGACCTCGGCCGCGAACAGCACATCCGGCGGATCAGCCTGGTGCTGCAGCGCGACGGCTTGAACATGCTGATGGGCCACGATCTGCAGCCGTGCACCATGGACGGCGGTTTCAATGAGGTCGACTTCGCGCTGCGCGCCGAGGTCCGCGCCGTCGACGCACTGCACTACGCGGCCGTCGCCGCAGCCGGCGTCAGGACGCTTCTGGTGGAGATCGAACGCGAACTGCTCGACTCCGCACCGACGGGCGCGCAGTCCGCGGCACCCGTCGCACCGCCGCCGGCCCGGCCGGTGCCGGTCAGTGCGCAGGGTGAGCCGACCTACGGCACCGCCGCGGTGGCGCGGTTCTTCGGCAAGTCGATGCGGTGGCTGTACTACGCGATGCGGTTGCAGTACTTCACCTATCCCGACGGCACGCCCATCGAGACGCTGCGCGACCCGAAGTCCGGGTATCACCGGTTCACCGTGCCGATGCTGCGCGATATGGCCGTGGCCTGCTACCGGCGTGGCATCCTCATCGAGAGGGAGTACCTGGACCTGCTCGCGGTGCTGGCGCGGGCTGAGTCGGAGTAGTCCATCCAGACGCAGACGGACAGGAGTTCACCGGTGAACAACGAGAACCACCGCGATACAAACAGATCCCGGCGCTTTGTGCTCGGTGCCCTCCCGGTCGTCGCCCTGGGGGCGGCGGCGTGTGCCTCGAGTGAGTCGCCCGAGGAGGTCCGCAAGAAAGCCGGCGCGCCACCGGATCCGGCGACGCCCGATGAGGCCATCGACGTGCTGATGGCGGGCAACGCCCGATTCGCGTCTCGCAAGCCGCAGATCCGCGGCACCGCCGATATCGAGATCCTCTGGACCGAGATCAGCACGGGGCAGAGCCCCTTCGCCATGGTGCTCGGGTGCGCCGACAGCCGGCTGGCTCCCGAGCTCATCTTCGATCAGTTCGTCGGGGACATCTTCGTTGTCCGCGAAGCCGGCAATATCGCCGATTCGCCCACCAACCTCGGCAGCCTGGAATTCGGACAGGCGGTGCTGAAAGCTAAAGCCCTTGTGGTGCTGGGCCACTCGGGCTGCGGGGCGGTGAAGTCCGCGTTCGAGAACGCCACTCCCGGGGGCAACATCCAAGCCGTCATCGACGTCATCAAGACCGGCATCGCGGGCGCCAAGGACATCGACGACGCCACCGTCCGCAACGTCAAGGCGGTGATGGACCGGGTGCGCACCGACAGCCCACTGCTGGCCGAGGCGGAGCGCACGGGTGGATTCAGGATCGTCGGGGCGGTATACGACATCGACACCGCCACCGTGCGGCTCATATAGAGAGAGGCCACCATGACCGAGCGCCCAGCAGACTGCTGCGCACCGCATCCCGCCAACGCCGCACGGGTCTCGCTCACCGGTGTCGCACCGGCTGACCGTACCGCCCATCCGCATCGCCGGCCGCCGACGAAGAAGGCCGCCCTGCTGGTCACTGGCTCCCTGGTCACCATGGACGACGCGCGGCCCCGCGCCGAAGCGATGGCCGTGGCGGACGGGCGCATCCTCGCAGTCGGCTCGCGCGCCGAGATGGAGAGCTTCGTCGGCCCTGGGACGATGACCCTTGAACACAAGACCGGGGTGATCCTGCCCGGTTTCGTCGAACCGCACATACACCTGATGTCCTCGGCACTGGTATTCAGCGGGGTTGACTGCTCGCCGTACACCAACAAGACCCTCGACGCCGTACTGGCGGCACTGAAAGCCGCGGTCGCCGCAGCGCCGGCCGGACAGACCGTGGTGGGGCAGTTGTTCGACCCGAGCCTGCTGCCGGGCCAGGCCACCCTGACCGCAGACCTGCTCGACGGAATCTCCACGCTGGTGCCGATCGTGGTGATGAACGCCTCCCAGCACTTCTTCTACGTCAACTCCGCCGCCTACGCCGCGGCCGGCATCACTGCAGCCACGCCGAACCCGCCCGGCGGGGACTACGGAGCGCGCAACGGAACACTCACCGGCATCGTCGCCGAGAACTCTGCGATGCTGAACTTCATCAAGGTGCTACCTCCGCTCACCCCGGAGGTGATCGCGACAGCGATCACCGGTATCGGGAGCATGGCCGCCGCACAGGGAGTGACCTACACCCACGAGGCGGCCACCGGTGCCATCGCCGGCGCCACCGAAGTCGACCTGCTGCACCGGACCTTCGCACAGGCCGGCTTCCCGGTCCGCGGATCGATGTCGTTGTGGGGGGAGAACCTGGACGCCTTCACCGCGGCCGGCATCGTGCCGGGTTCCGGTGACGACCGGCTGCGCGCCCGAACCGTCAAGTGGGTCTCCGACGGCTCCAACCAGGGCTACACCGGCTTCATGCGGGAGAACTACCTGGGCCGCGACAGCCGGGGTGCGGCGAACTTCACCCAGGAGCAGCTGAACGCGCACTTCGCGGCGACCATCGCGGCAGGCTGGCCGATCATGTGCCACGCCAACGGCGACGCCGCCCTGGACATGGTGACGGCGGCCTTCGCCTCGGCAGCCGCACTACCGTCGTGGGACCCGGCCAAGCGGCACCGCATCGAGCACTGCTCGCTGCTGCACGACGAGCACATCGCCAGCATGGCCTCCCTCGGCGTCACGCCGAGCTTCCTGATGAACCACGTGCGGCTGTGGGGCAAGGTGATGCGCGATGAGATCCTGGGAGCTGCTCGCGCCGATCTGCTCGACCGTTACGGCTCGGTGGTCAAGGCCGGTCTGCGTGCCAGCTTCCACTGCGACTTCTCGGTTTCGCCGATCGGGCCGCTGAACTACATCGCCACCGCCGCCGCCCGCACCATGGCCGACGGTGGGGAGGTGCTCAACGCCGCCGAACGGGTCAGTGTGGCCCAAGCGCTGAAGGGTGCCACCATCGACGCGGCGTGGATGTGCCATGCCGACGGCCTCGTGGGGTCGCTGGCAGCGGGCAAGGCTGCCGACTTCGTCGTGCTCGCCGACGACCCGCTGGCGCACGAGGCCGACCCGGATGCGGTACGCGAAATCGCGGTGCTGGCCTCTTATATGGATGGGGCACAGGTGCACTCGGCCTGAGGGCATGCGGGTGCGAGGATCAGGTCATGCTCTCTGGACTCCTCGCCGACGCGGTGCTGGTGGTGCACGGGCTGTTCATCGTCTGGGCCGCACTCGGTGCCGTCGCGGTCTGGCGCTGGCCCAAGCTGGCACTGCTGCACCTGCCCGCCCTGGCGTGGGCGGTGTGGATCGAGGTCTCCGGCGGCATCTGCCCGCTGACGCCGTTGGAGAATTCGCTGCGCCGCGCCGCCGGGCAGACCGGCTACAGCGGCGGTTTCATCGACCACTACGTCGGTGGGGCGATTTACCCCGACGGGCTCACCCGTGCGACGCAGTGGGTGATCGCCGGTGTGCTGCTGACGATCAACGCCGTGCTCTATGGGTTGATGATCGCCCGGGTGAGGCGTTCGGGCCGGCAGCCCTCCTAGGCGCTCAGATTCCTAGGCGCTCAGCGCCGGGGCCGGTTGATGAACGCCAGTACCAATCCGGCCACGGCGATCACCGGTCCCAGCACCGACCACGTCGTGGTGTTACTCATCGGGCTGCCCTGCACCGCCCCGAATCCCTGCAGCGTGAACAGCACGCCGCCGGCCACCATCAAGATCCCGATCACCAATAACGCCTGTCTCATGAGGCCATCGTGCCACCCGCTCGTGTTACAGCCACGAAAACGTTTCCGCGCAACCGCGACATCGTGCCGCCGGCGAGGTATTTACTGAAGCGCGTTCGGCGTCGGCTACGGGGAAGGATGGGTCCGGTATGCGCCTCATCGACTTCAAAGCCAAGACACCGTTAATCGGCATGTTCATGGTCTTCTTCGCGATGGGCATCGTCGCGGTGACGGCCTACCTGCACATCGGCTGGTGGTCGATCCTCGGCTACGCCGTCGCCGCCGCAGTGGCGGTGTTCGGTTTCGTGTTCACCTTCCGTGACATGCCCGTCCCGCCGCACAGCGGGGACGGCACCCGATGACCGCCGTTCCGACGCAGCCGCCCGTGCCGGCCACCGAATCCGCGCTCACCGCCGAGGACGCCGGCTACCAGAAGCTGCTCAAACCGCGGCAGCTGCAGATGATCGCCATCGGCGGCGCGATCGGGACGGGTCTGTTCCTCGGCGCCGGCGGACGACTCGCAGAGGCCGGCCCGGGACTGTTCATCGTCTACGCGGTGTGCGGGGTCTTCGTATTCCTGATCCTGCGCGCCATGGGTGAGTTGGTACTGCACCGGCCGTCGTCGGGCTCGTTCGTCTCCTACGCCCGCGAGTTCCTCGGCGAGAAGGCAGCCTACGTCGCCGGGTGGATGTACTTCCTCAACTGGGCGATGACCACCATCGTCGACTCCACCGCCATCGCCATCTACTTCCACTTCTGGAGTGCCTTCGAGGGCATCCCGCAGTGGCTCATCGCCCTGGTGGCTCTGGCCCTGGTGCTGGGCATGAACCTGGTGTCGGTGGCGCTGTTCGGTGAGTTCGAGTTCTGGGCGGCGATCATCAAGGTCGTCGCGCTGTTCTCCTTCCTGGTCATCGGTACGGTGTTTTTGGCCGGTCGCTACCAGATCGACGGAAACCCCACCGGCTTGCGCGTGGTCGCCGAAACCGGCGGCTGGTTTCCGACCGGTGCTCTTCCGCTGGTCCTGGTCACATCCGGTGTCGTGTTCGCCTATGCCGCAGTCGAACTCGTCGGCACCGCCGCCGGAGAGACCGCCGAGCCGGAGAAGGTGATGCCGCGGGCCATCAACTCCGTCATCGCCCGTATCGCGCTGTTCTATGTGGGTTCGCTGTTCCTGCTCGCCCTGCTGCTGCCCTACACCACCTATTCGGCCGACGAGAGTCCGTTCGTGACGTTCTTCTCCAAGATCGGCGTCGACGGTGCCGGCCCGTTGATGAACGTCGTGGTGCTGACCGCGGCCTTCTCCAGCCTCAACGCCGGCCTGTACTCCACCGGACGCATCCTGCGGTCGATGGCGATGAACGGCAGCGCACCGAAGTTCACCGCACGGATGTCGCGGCGCGGCGTTCCCTACGGCGGAATCCTGCTGACCGCCTCGATCGGCCTGCTCGGGGTGCTGCTCAACGGGCTGGTGCCGGATATGGCGTTCGAGATCGTGCTCAACGTGGCCTCGCTCGGCATCCTGTCGTCGTGGGCGACGATCATCATCTGCCAGCTCCAGCTCTACCGGTGGTCGCAGCAGGGCAGGATGTTCCGGCCGTCGTTCCGGATGTGGGGCGCGCCCTGGACCGGCTACCTGACGCTGGTGTTCCTGCTCACCGTTCTGGTGCTGATGGCGTTTAACCATCCGATCGGCACCTGGACCGTCGCGAGTCTGGTGGTCGTCATCCCCGCGCTGATCGGTGGCTGGTACCTGGTGCGCACCCGCGTGCTCGCCGTCGCGCAGCAGCGCGAGGGGCACACCGGGGACTTCCCGGTGATCGCCAACCCCTGACGGGGCGCCCTGACTCAGCGCAGCGCCGGGCTGAGCACCTGGACGGCGAGGGTTCCCACGCACAGCGCCACCCCGAGGTAGGGGATGGCGGCCGGGACGGTGATGTAGCCGGGATGGGTTCCGCCGCGGCGTTTGATGACGATCAGCGAAGCGTTGACGAGGGTGAAGATCGTGAGCACCAGCAGGCTGGTCAACTGGGCCAGCGACACCAGCGGCAGTGCCAGGGTGGCGATGATCATCGCGGCAACGACGAGAAGTGTTGCCGCCACAGGTGTTTTGAAGGTGGGGTGCACGGTGGCGAACCGGCTGTGGATCCAGCCTTCGTTGGCCAACCCGTAGAGGATCCGCGAGCCCATGATGATCTGCACGATGACCCCGTTGACCGCGGCGATGACGCCGATGGCGCTGATCACCGCGACATCGCCCGCACCGCTTCGGGAGAACACCAGCGCCAGCGGGGCGTCGCTTCGGGCCAGATCGGCCGGGGAGACCAGCGTGGTCGACACCACGACGACGAGTAGGTAGAGCGCAGTCGATACCACCAGCGATATCAAGATCGCGAGTGTCATGGTGCGGCTGGGATTGCGGGAGTCCTCGGCGACGTTGACCATGTCCTCGAACCCGATGTAGGCGTAGAACGCCAGGAACGCACCGGCGAACACGCCACCGAGGCCGACGGCGGGGTCGATGCGCAGCAGGGCGCCGGTGTCGATCTGGGTGAAGGCCGCGCGG
>JAIOQK010000326.1 GCA_021413425.1 Mycobacterium sp. | reverse complement strand
CCGCGGTTGGTGTAGTCCTCCGGGTTGGCGCTGGCCACCACCAGCACGTCCAGCGGCAGCCGCAGCGTGTAGCCGCGGACCTGGATATCGCGCTCCTCCATGACGTTGAGCATCGACTCCTGAATGCGCTCGGCGAGGTCGGGTTGCTCGTTGACCGCGACGATGCCGCGGTGCGCCCGCGGGATCAGGCCGTAGGCGATGGTCTCCGGGTCCCCCAGGGTGCGGCCCTCGGCCACCTTGATCTGGTCGATGTCGCCGACGAGGTCGGCCACGCTGGTGTCCGGGGTGGCCAGCTTCTCGGTGTAGCGCTCGCTGCGGTGCCGACAGGTGATCGGCAGCGCGTCGCCCAATTCGGCGGCCCGCCGGATGGATTCCGGCGTGATCGGTGAGTAGGGATGCTCACCGAGTTCGGCGCCGGCGATCACCGGCGTCCACTCGTCGAGCAGATTGGCCAGCGACCGCAGCAGCCGGGTCTTGCCCTGGCCGCGCTCGCCGAGCAGGACGAAATCGTGCCCGGCGATCAGCGCCCGCTCGAGTTGGGGCAGCACGGTGTCCTCGAAGCCGAAGATCCCGGGCCAGACGTCCTCGCCGTCGGCCAGGGCGGTCAGCAGGTTTTCCCGGAGTTCCTCCTTGACGCTGCGCTCGCGGTGGCCGGCGGCGCGCAGTTCGCCGAGGGTCTGGGGCAGGTTCGGGGGTGCGGTCACCCCCCCACGCTACGACTGCTGTCGAGTGGTTGTCCGCCCAGCCGCCCAGTCCGTCAGCAGACGGTCACCTCCAGTTCAGTGCGCGAAGTGCCGCGCACCGGTCAGATACAGCGTGACGCCGGCGGCGGAGGCGGCCGCGGTGACCTCGTCGTCGCGCACCGAACCACCCGGGTGCACGACGGCCTTCACCCCGGCCGCCGTCAGCACCTGCAGGCCGTCCGGGAACGGGAAGAAGGCGTCCGAGGCCGCCACCGCACCGGCCACCCGCGGCCCGCCGCGCTCGACGGCCAGGCGGGCGGCGTCGACCCGGTTGACCTGCCCCATGCCCACTCCCACGGTGGCACCGTCGGCGGCGATGACGATCGCGTTGGACCGCCGGATCGTCGCCGGGGGCGTCGATACCGTCGCGCTGCTGCATCAGCAGGCCCCCGCCGATCTGGCGGATCTCGGCGCCACCGATGGCCGGTTCGGAGGCCAGCAACACCCGGATGTTCTTCTTGCGGGCCAGGATCTCCACCGCGCCGTCGGCGTAGGCCGGGGCGACGATCACCTCGGTGAAGATCTCGGCCACCTGCTCGGCCATCTCGACGGTGACCTCGGTGTTGGTGGCGATCACACCGCCGAATGCGCTCAGCGGATCGCACTCGTGGGCCTTGCGGTGCGCGTCGGCCGCCGACACCGCGGAGATGGCGATACCGCACGGGTTCGCGTGCTTGATGATCGCGACGCATATCTGCTGATGGTCGAAGGCCGCCCGCCATGCCGCGTCGGCATCGGTGAAGTTGTTGTAGCTCATCTCTTTTCCATGCAGCTGCTCCGCCTGCGCGAGCCCGGGCCAGCCGGCGTCATCGGAGTAGAGCGCGGCCTGCTGATGCGGGTTCTCGCCGTAACGCAACATGGAGGTACGCCGCCAGCTACGGCCGAGCCACGGCGGCAGGAAGCCCGGGACGTCGCCGTCCTCGGGCGCCAGGGTGGACTGGGTCCAGCTCGCCACAGCGATGTCGTACTCGGCGGTGTGCCGAAACGCCAACGAGGCGAGCTTCTTTCGCTCCTCGAGGGTGAACCCGCCGCCGCGGACCGCGGCCAGTACACCGTCGTAGCCGCGTGGCTCCACCACGACCGCCACACTGGCGTGGTTCTTGGCCGCCGCACGCACCATCGACGGACCGCCGATGTCAATCTGCTCGACGCACTCGTCGACGTCGGCACCGGAGTCCACCGTCTCGCTGAACGGGTAGAGATTGACCACAACGAGGTCGAAAGGCTCGATCTTGAGCTTCTCCAGCGCGGCTACGTGCTCGGGGTTGCGGGTGTCGGCCAGCAGACCGGCGTGGATGTGCGGGTGCAGGGTCTTGACCCGGCCGTCGAGCACCTCAGGGAATCCGGTGACGAATTCCACCGGGGTCACCGGAATACCTTTGTCAGCAATGGTTTTGGCGGTCGATCCAGTGGACACGATATCGACTCCGGCGTCATGCAGGCCCTGGGCGAGCGCGATCAGACCACTCTTGTCGTAGACGCTGATCAGTGCCCGGCGGATCGGCTTCTTGCCGATCAGGGTGTGCGCCGTCATGCGGGAGTCATCCTATGGTCGCCTTTCTGCCACTGATCCTCATGCCGTGTGTCGCGATCGCGGCCAGCACGTCGACCAGCAGCCGCCGCTCGATGACCTTGATGCGTTCGTGCAAAGTGTTCTCATCGTCGCCGTCGAGCACCTCGACCGCCTGCTGAGCCAGGATCGGTCCGGTGTCCACGCCCGAATCAACCACGTGCACGGTGCAGCCGGTGACTCTCACGCCGTAGTCCAGCGCGTCGGGCACGGCGTGCGCGCCGGGGAAGGCCGGCAGCAGTGCGGGATGGGTGTTGAGCACCCGGCCCGGGAAGCGGGACAGGAATTGCGGCGCCAGGATCTTCATGAATCCCGCCGAGACGACGACATCGGGATCGTAGGCCGCGGTGGCCGCGGTGATCGCACTATCCCAGCCGCCGCGGTCGGGATAGTCGCGCAGTGCAACGGCGACCGCCGGGATTCCGGCGTCCGCGGCAATGACTGCGGCGCGGCAGTCGCGGTCGGTGACGACGGCCACCACGCGGGCCGGATACTCGCCCACGGCGGCCTCGAGCAGGGATTGCAGCAGGGAGCCGGTGCCCGAGGCCAGGACGACGATCCGGGCCGGCGCGCAGGGGGGCACGCGGATCGGCTCGGGCACGGCGATGAGCCTAACCGCCGGTGGCGGGTTTGCCGGGCCGGGGATCAGGCATCCACCCGACGCCGATGCGAACGACCGCTACCCCGCGCCCGCCGGCGGCTGATCCGGCTCGGGATCGGGCTTCGGACCGTCATCGATATCGTCGTCGACGAACATCAGGTCTTCGACGTCTTCGACGTCCGGTGCCGGTTTGAGCGGTGGCGGCGGCGGTGCGGGCTCGAGGTCGGGTGTGGACTCGTCCTCGGCCGACTCGACGGGAGCGTCGGCGTCTTCCTCATCGACAGGAACGTCGATGGGGGCGCCGGGCGGATCGTCGTCGTCACGCGGTACGTCGGCAACGGGTGCCGGTGCAGGTTTGGCTTGCCTGGGGCTGATTCCGCCGGCCATCACGACCGTCATCGCGCCGATGACGAAGAACCAGAAGAAAGCCGCCGGAGCGAATGTGGCCTGATCCACCCCGACGTGGCCGAAGTTTCCGAGTTCACCGCCTCCGAAGAAGGCCAGCACGGCCAGGCCAGCTGATGCCAGCGCGGCCGAGACCGCCAGTTTCGCGAACGCGGTGCCCAGCGGGCGCGGTTTGAGCGCGCACTGCTGCCCCAGTGCCACCCCGGCCACCGCCCCGACGATCAGCAGGGCGACCCAGACCGGACCCAGCGGCGGAGCGGGAACGGCGGCGAGGATCGGCAGGGCGGGGATGTCGCCGCCGAAGACGGTGAACGCGCTGAAGGTCGCGAACCCGATGTGAGCGCTGGACCCGACAGCGACCGCCGCGGCGCCGACGACGATGTTGGGCAGATATAGCAGCGACAGCACCGTCAGGCTCAGATGCCCCAGAAACGAGTCGGTGATGCCGAACAACTGATGCATCGTTCCCCAGTGCACCACCAGGGACGCCGCCACGACCAGACCGGAGAGTGTCAGCAGCACCGCCGCGCCGATCGCCGCCGGCCGGATCGTCTCGGTGAGCCACCCGGGCAGTCCGAGGCGGCCGAACAGTCGGTGGCCCATTTTCGAGCCGACGCCGATCGCCGCGCCGAGGGCGTGCACGGCGAACACCCCGGCGAAGGCGCGCAGCGCGTTGGGAGTCTGCAGGGTGCCCAGCACCGAGGCGGCATCGTGTATGACGGCCAGGGCGATGGCAGCGAGGAACAGTGGACCGCCGATGGCCGACGCGGCGATCCAGCGGGTGATAAGCCATGACCCGCTCGGCGAGGTGATCTGCGCGGTGCCGCGGGCGGTCGCCCATACCATCAGTGCCGCCGGCGCAAGCGGCAGCACACCGAGTTCCTGGCCGGTCACCGTCACCGGAACCTGATGCACCGCAAGCCACATGCTGGCGACCGCACCCAGGGTGCCGGTCAGATCACTGTTGGCGCCGACCAACTGCACCAGGGTGATTGCCGCGATGATGACGAGCGCCACCAGCGACGGGCCGAAGGCGACCCGCACCAGATCGCGCGACGCCGGGGCTCCGGCCGGCGTTCGGGAACTGTTCTGAATCCGTGTCACCCGTCGCGCCTTTCAGGCGAGTGGCACCGAAGCGGTCAGGGCTGCGTCGCGTCCGGGCCCGACCCGGAGGCCTGCTCCGGGGACGACGGCTGCGCGGCGGGTTGCGGCGAGTAACTGGGGAACCCCGTCGGCGGCGTATCGGTCTCCGGAGCCGATTGACCGGCCGGCGGGTAGCCGCCGTACTGGGTGGGATAGCCCGGGCGCTGACCGCCCTGGGGCACACCGGGGTAGTAATTCGCCGGAGGCCCGTACTGCCCATACTGCTGTTGGTAGCGCGGCTGGGGTGCGGGCGCGCTGAGGACTCCGGTCTCGAACAGCAGCGCGGCCACCGCGGCGGCGGCCTGCAGAACCGTGAAAACCAGCACCAGCCACAGCGCCCAGCCGATGGAGAAGCCCTGCGGGCGGTTGATCACCTGGGCGATGACCAGCAGCACCGCCAGTACGGCCGTCACCGCGGTCACCGCGGTGAAGGTCCGGCTCTCGGCGGCCCGGGCGCGCTTGGGAAGCAGGCTGACCGCGGCGAGCAGGGCCGCGAGCAGCCCGGCCACCGTCCAGTAGCTCAGCCCGCTGGCGGTGAACTCCGCACCGCCGAACGGCCCGATGTCGGTGTTGATCGTCAGCAGTGGACCGAAGCTGGCCAGGTAGGCCGCCAGGCCGAGCGCCACCACGGCGGCGGTCAGGTAGACCGGCAGCCGGTTCGGGCCAGCGGCCGGCGCCGGATACGACGGCGCCGGGGCGCCGTAGCCCGACTGCTGCGGCACCGGGTAGCCCGGATTGGTGGGCGGGTAGGTCATGGCCTCTCCTCCAGCTGGTGTTGTGAGGTCACCGAAGGCAACGCTAGCGCACCGTCGCCCGAGCGCCGGTGTGCGACAGCCCCCGCCGCCCCACCCACCCGAAATCGACGTGGGGGTCGCGCCCGGGGCGCGAATCACTGCCCTGGGGTGGATCTCGCGGGGGTGGGGCACCCCGGGTTGCCCCCCGTGGTTAGAACACGTTCTAATTCACCCATGGATTACGGCCTGGTCCTTTTCACCAGCGATCGCGGGATCGCCCCGGCAGCTGCGGCGAAACTCGCCGACGACCACGGTTTCACCACCTTCTACGTGCCCGAGCACACTCACATTCCGGTCAAGCGGGAGGCCGCGCACCCCACAACCGGGGACGAGACACTGCCCGACGACCGCTACATGCGCACGCTGGACCCGTGGGTGTCCCTGGCGACGGCGGCCGCGGTGACCACGAAGGTGCGGCTGTCCACCGCGGTGTCACTGCCCGTCGAGCACGATCCGATCAGCCTGGCGAAAACCATTGCCACCCTTGACCATCTCTCCGGTGGCCGGGTCAGCGTCGGAGTGGGCTACGGCTGGAACACCGACGAACTCGCCGACCACAAGGTGCCGCCGGGCCGGCGCCGAACCATGCTGCGCGAGTACATCGAGGCGATGCGCGCGCTGTGGACAGAAGAGGAAGCCGCCTACGACGGCGAGTTCGTCAACTTCGGCCCCAGCTGGGCCTGGCCCAAGCCGATCCAGTCGCATATCCCGGTGCTCGTCGGGGCGGCCGGCACCGAAAAGAACTTCAAGTGGATCGCCCGCAGCGCCGACGGGTGGATCACCACCCCTCGCGACTTCGATATCGACGCGCCGGTGCGTCAGTTGAAGGAGATCTGGGCCGACGCCGGCCGCCAGGGCGACCCGCAGATCGTCGCGCTGGACTTCAAGCCGATACCCGAGAAGCTGGAGCACTGGGCGCAGATCGGCGTGACCGAGGTGCTGTTCGGACTGCCCGACAAGTCCGCCGCAGAGGTCGGCGGCTACGTCGAGCGCCTGGCCGGCAAACTCGCCGCCATGGTGTAGCGGATCTACCGCAGCACCGCACGGTTGACATTGTCGTTGTGCCGCACAGTGATTGAGACCCCCAGCGGCTCGCCGTCGCTGAGCAGTGCCACCAGGTCGGGGTCCTCGGTCAGCGCCAGGAAGCGGCTACCGTCGGCGTCGAGGCGGCCGACGATGATTCCGGTACGCACCGGCCAGTCGAAGTGCACCGTGTATGTCTCGATAGTCGCCGCGCCGTCGGCATGCCGGGTGACCCGCGCCGCCGGCCGCGCATCGACCTCGGCGCGCAACGCCGCGCTGTTGTCCGGCGCCCACGGCACCGGCTCGGTGGAGTAGACCCCGACCGAGTACTTGCTCATGATGCCGCCGTTGGCGGCCACCAGTCCGAACGCCCCGGGCCGCGCGCGGCACCGGCTCACGGTTTCGGCGATCCCGTGCAGCGAGTAGCTGTTGCCGGGGCCGCCGAAATACGGCAGCCCGCCGGTGAGTGTCAGCCCGCGCGGGTCGTCGGGCGCCACCCCGGTGCCGTCGCAGAAGTTGAACACCGCCACCGGGAAGCAGCTGTAGATGTCGAAGGTCGCGATGTCGCCGATGCCGACGCCGGCGACCCGCAGCGCCTCCTGCACCCCGAGCCGCGACGCGGAGTTGTGGCCGAGGTCGGCGCGGTCGAGCAGCGGCTGATCCACCATGTCGGCGTGGCCGTGCAGGTACACCCAGTTGCGCTCGGGTACCCCGAGCCGGCGGGCGGCCTCCACCGACATCAGCACCACGGCGGCGGCCTGGTTCACCTGATCGCGCGCCACCAGCAGCCTCGGGTACGGGTCGCAGATCATCCGGTTCTCGGCGGTGACGGTCATGATCTCGGCGACGGTCCGCGCCACCGGCGACGCCGAGAACGGATTGGCCGCGGCCACGGCGGAGAACGGCGCGAACAACTCGGCCATCGCCTGCCGGTACTCCGCAACGCCGAGACCCAGGCGGGCCCGGCGCGCGTTCTCTAGAATCCCGTACTGCGCGGGCGCGCCGACGAGGCCGTGCGCCACGGTGTACTCGTCGAACAGACCCTCGTAGCCGAAGCCCCGGTCCTCGAGTTGGCCGTCGGCGACCTCGGAATGGTC
>JAIOQK010000325.1 GCA_021413425.1 Mycobacterium sp. | reverse complement strand
TCCTTCACCACGCTGCGCGCCGCCTACACCGATGCACTGGCCAACTACCGCCCGGGACAGCCCAACTCGGTGCTGTTGATCACCCAGGGTCCGCACACCGATCAGAGCATCGATGCCGCAACTCTCACCGACTTCGTCAGGGGCGCGCTCGACCCGAAGCGGCCGGTGGTCATCAACGTCATCGGCTTCGGTGGCGATCCGGACCGGCCGGCCTGGGAGGCCGTCACGCGGCTCTCCGGTGGCAGCTATCAGGAGATCGCAGCGTCGGACTCCCCCGAATTGGCCGCGGCGGTCGCCCGGATGATCCCCTAGTCCGGCGGCGGCGCCATCAACTGTGGGCGAACGCCTCGATGGGCGGACAGGAACACACAAGATTGCGGTCGCCGTAGGCGCCGTCGATCCGGCGCACCGCAGGCCACACCTTGGGCCGGGCCCCCTTACCCATCGGGTACGCGGCCTGCTCGCGGGTGTAGGGGTGGTCCCAGTTCTCCACCAGGAGGCACTCGGCGGTATGTGGCGCGTTGCACAACGGGTTGTCGTCGGCCGGCCACTGCCCCGAACCCACGGATGCGATCTCCGCACGGATCGCGATCATCGCATCGCAGAATGCGTCGACCTCGGCAAGGCTCTCGCTCTCGGTGGGTTCCACCATCAATGTTCCCGCCACCGGAAAGCTCATCGTCGGAGCATGGAATCCATAGTCCGCCAACCGCTTTGCGATGTCATCGACGGTGACGCCGGTGGCCTTGGTGATGGGCCGCAGATCCAGTATGCACTCGTGGGCGACCATGCCGTTCTCGCCGGTGTAGAGCACCGGGTAGTACTCGTCGAGCCGGCGCGCGATGTAGTTGGCCGACGCGATCGCCGTCAGCGTGGCGCGCCGCAATCCGGCCGCCCCCATCATCCGGATGTAGGCCCAGGTGATCGGCAGGATCGATGCCGACCCGTACGGCGCGGCCGACACCACATGCCCATGCGGCAGTTCCGGCGCCATCGGATGGCCCGGCAGATAGGGCGCCAGGTGTGCGCGAACCGCGACCGGCCCCACACCCGGGCCGCCGCCGCCGTGCGGAATACAGAACGTCTTGTGCAGGTTCAGGTGGCTGACATCACCGCCGAACTTGCCGGGGCGGGCCAGCGCCACGAGTGCATTGAGATTGGCGCCGTCGACGTAGACCTGGCCGCCGGCGTCATGCACGGCCGCACAGACCTCGGTGATGTCCTGTTCGAAGACGCCGTGGGTCGACGGGTAGGTGATCATCAGCGCGGCCAACTGATCGGCATGCTCGGCGATCTTGCTGCGCAGATCATCGAGGTCCACATCGCCGTTATCCCGGCAGTTCACCACCACGACGCGCATCCCGGCCAGTGCGGCCGAGGCGGCGTTGGTGCCGTGCGCACTCGACGGGATGAGACACAGGTCGCGGTTTTCCTCGCCGCGGGCGGCGTGGTAGTCGCGGATGGCCAGCAGTCCGGCGTATTCGCCCTGCGACCCGGCGTTGGGCTGCAGGGAGATCTCGTCGTAGCCGGTGATGCCGGTCAGCCACTCCTGCAGGTCGGCGATCAGCCGCCGCAATCCCCGGGCGTCCTCGGTCGGAGCGAACGGATGCTGCCGACCGAATTCCGGCCAGGTGACGGCTTCCATCTCCGCGGCCGAGTTGAGCTTCATGGTGCATGAGCCCAGTGGGATCATCGTGCGGTCCAGGGCCAGGTCCTTGTCCGCCAGCGCGCGCAGGTAGCGCATCATCGCGGTCTCGGTGCGGTGGGAGGTGAAAGCCGGATGAGTCAGGAAATCTGTTGTCCGAGTATCGATCTCGACACCGTGGGTGTCACCGGTGAGGCTCGCCCCGAAGGCTTCGAGGACGGCCGTGACATGCTCGTCACCGGTCGCCTCGTCGCAGGTCACCGACACGTGGTCGTCGTCGACCCGCCAGATGTTGATCCCCTGCGAGCGGGCCGCCGCCTGGACGTCGGTGGCGCGGCCGGGGACCTGCGCCAGCACGGTATCGAAAAAACGGTCGTGGACGACCGTCACACCGGCCGCCGTGAGACCCCCGGCCAGGGAGCGCGCGTGATCGTGCACCCGGCGGGCGATCGCGGTCAGGCCCTCGGCGCCGTGGTAGCTGGCGTACATGCCGGCCATGACGGCCAGCAGCACCTGAGCGGTGCAGATGTTCGAGGTCGCCTTGTCGCGGCGGATGTGCTGTTCACGGGTCTGCAGCGACAGGCGGTAGGCCGGCGCGCCGTCCGCGTCGACGGACACCCCGACCAGCCGCCCGGGCAGCTGGCGGGCGTGGCCGGTGTGGGCGGCCAGGTATCCGGCATGTGGACCGCCGAAACCCATCGGCACACCGAAACGCTGGGCACTGCCGAACGCGACATCAGCGCCGATATCCCCGGGCGGCACCACCAGGGTGCAGGCGAGCAGATCAGCGCCCACGGCGACCAGTGCGCCGCGCTCATGGGCCGCAGTCACCACCGCCGACCAATCGGTGATGCGGCCACTGGCGCCGGGTAGTTGGACGATCACCCCGAAGAACTCCCCGTCGGGCAGCCCGTCGCGCAGATCTGCGGTCACGATCTCGATGCCCAGCGGCTCGGCCCGGGTCGCCAGCACGGCCGCGGTCTGGCTGAACAGGTCGGTGTCGACCGCCAGCCGATTCGTCGATCCCTTGACCGCGCGGTGCATCAAGGTCATCGCCTCGGCCGCGGCGGTGGCCTCGTCCAGCATCGACGCATTGGCGAGATCCAGGCCCGTCAGGTCGGCCACCATGGTCTGGAAGTTCAGGACCGCCTCGAGCCGGCCCTGGCTGATCTCCGGCTGGTACGGGGTGTAGGCGGTGTACCAGGCCGGGTTCTCCATGATGTTGCGAAGCAGGACCGGCGGGGTGAGGGTGTCGTAGTACCCCTGGCCGATCATCGACACCGCGACGGTGTTGGCGTCGGCCATCTCGCGCAGCTCGGACAGCGCCTGGTGTTCGCCGACCGGCTCGGGCAGGCTCTCCAGGCCGGGGGCGGTCCCGCGGTCGGTCAGGGTGTCGAGAATCCTGCCCGGTAGCGCCTTGGCCGCCATCTCCTCGAGCGAGCCGACGCCGATGACCGCGAGCATGTGCGACAACGCCGCGGCGTCGATTCCGATGTGGCGGGCGGCGAATGCGGATTCGGTGGGCTCGGGCATGCTGGGCACTCCTGACTCGGGCGGACGAGACTGCTACGTCCTCTCCCTCTGTCGTGGATGCCTGAGAGATTCGGCGAGCCGGCAGGCCGCCTTTCCCCGTGGGCGGGCAGCCGCAGGGGCCGCCACTTTCCAGAGGCATCGTGTCCCGGCGCGGTCCGGGTGCCTGAGAGATTGACGGAGAGGTGCTGCTCCTTCGGCGCCCGCGACTGGTTGCCGCGGAGCTCTCCCGCACCGGAACGATGCGGGTCCCAGTCTAGCCCTCAAAGGGCGAGAAGTGCGCCGTGACGGGCACAACGGTGCAGCCGACTGTGGCGGCGCCTTTCAGCCGATCTTGCGGTCGCGGCTCTTGCGCCGCGAGGCCAGCTCGTCCTCGGGTTCGGCGATCGACTCGCCGCCGTCAGCCCGCTCCCCGGGGAAGTCGGCGATCGCGCCGGTGAGTTCGCGCATCGCACCGCTGACCGCGATGCCGAACACTCCTTGACCGCCCTGCAGAAGGTCGACCACCTCTTCGGCTGAGGTGCACTCGTAGACCGTGGTGCCATCGGAGAACAGCGTGATGTTGGCGAGGTCCTGAACACCGCGCTGGCGGAGGTGGTCAACGGCCACCCGGATGTTGTGCAGCGAGATACCGGTGTCGAGCAGTCGTTTGACGATCTTCAGGACGAGGATGTCCTTGAACGAGTAGAGCCGTTGGCTTCCGGAACCGGCAGCACCGCGGATGGAGGGCACCACCAGCGACGTGCGCGCCCAGTAGTCCAGCTGCCGATAGGTGATGCCGGCGATCTGGCAGGCGCTGGGGCCGCGGTATCCAACAAGTTCGTCGGGCAGTGAGTCGTCGGGGAACAAGCCGCCCTGTACCGGGGCCGCAGCCGGTGTCGGGGCGGGCGCATCACCGCCGGTGCTGGTGACGGAAAGGTCGAGTTGTTCCTGATGTGGCTCGTCGCCCACGGTGGTTGTCCTCTCGCCGTTCCAACCGGTGGCCCGCCGACTCAGCGCTGCCCGGAGTGGTTCGAGCATACGCCTTGTCGACCTGCCATTGTGCGCCTGCGGCACCGCAAGTCACGTGTGTCGAGTATGGCGGCCGCGGGGGGTGCGAGGCGGTATCCGGTTGGCGTGTCGGGATGGCACTGACCGAGATGAGACGCATCCGTGATCAAGGCCGCAGGTGGGCGCCAGGCGGGGCGGGAGGAGGGCCTAGCCGGCTTTGAAATCGTCCGGCGAGACGCTGTCGAGGAACTCCTTGAACTTCTCGACCTCGTCCTCTCGGACCGTACCGGCCGATTCCTCGTCGTTGTCGTCGGGCATCATCAGGCCCGCCTCGTCGAGGACTGCCTCTTCGACGAAGATCGGAACACCCATCCGCAATGCGATGGCGACCGAGTCCGACGGCCGCGCTGAGACTCGGACATCCTGATCGAAGACGAGGTCGGCGTAGAACGTCCCCTCCTGTAGGTCCACGATCCGCACTTCCTTGAGCGAATGCCCAAGGGCGCCAATGACATCGCCGAACAGATCGTGGGTGAGCGGACGGGCCGGCTCGACCCCCTGCTGTTCGAGGATGATCGCGTTCGCTTCATTGGGCCCGATCCAGATCGGGAGGTAGCGATCCCCGGTGGACTCGCGCAGCAACAGAACGGGCTGGTTGGCGGGCTGTTCCACCCTGATGCCAACAACTCGAACCTCAGCCATGTCCCTTTGCCACCTCCACGACTGCCGACTTCGCCACGCCCCGGTCGAAAGTCTAGTCCTCAGCGATCCAGTACGTCGCGCACGGCCGATTTGATCAGCGAGGTGTGCAGGGTGATGGCCAGGGCGGCGACCTCGCGGGCCAAGTCATCGGCCCGATCCCGGGCACCGGTGGTACCCGCTTTACCGACCGGCCCGGCGATCTGCGCGATGAGATCGGACTGGCGGTCGGCGGCGGACCGGAACGCGCGCAGGTGACGGGGCTCCACCCCGTACTCCGCGAGTGCCCCGGCGCACTGAGCGATGACCACGGCGTGCTCGTCGAAGAACCCGCCGGGTCCGGTGGTGATGACACCCGCCTTGCACAGCGCGGCGATCAGTTCGGCACCGACTCCGGAGCGCTCAAGCAGGTCCTCGCGGCGCAGCCGGGCCGGCGTGGGCGCGGCGCTGCCCGGTTCGGCGGCGATATCCGGGCCGCTGTCGCCGACCGGCACCAGCCTGGGCGCGGGGTACGCCGAGCCCTGCTCGGGCAGTTGCCCGTCGGGCTGGGCGTCGAGTTGCGCCTTGATGACCTTCAGCGGTAGGTAGTTGTCGCGCTGGGCGGTCAGGACGAACCGAAGCCGGGCGCAGTCGTAGGCGGTGAAACGCCGGTAGCCCGATGGGCTGCGCTGCGGGGTGAGCAGACCCTCGGCTTCCAGGAACCGGATCTTGGAGATCGTCACTTCCGGGAATTCTGGGCGTAACAGGTCTAGGACCGCGCCGATCGACATCCCGGCGAGGCCAGGGGCGTCAGGCGCTGTCACTGTCCGCGGCGGGCATTGGTCCGGTCAGGAACACCAGGCGGAATTTACCGATCTGCACCTCGTCGCCGTTGGCGAGAGCGGCCGAATCGACCGGTTCCCGGTTGACGTAGGTGCCGTTGAGGCTGCCGACGTCGACGACCTGGAACTCTCCGCCGTCGAGGCGGAACTCGGCGTGGCGGCGGCTGACGGTCACGTCGTCGAGGAAGATCTCGGAGTCGGGATGCCGACCGGCCGAGGTGGTCGGCTGGTCGAGCAGGAAGCGGGAGCCGGCGTTGGGGCCGCGTTTGACTACCAGCAGCGCTGAACCCATCGGCAGGCCCTCGACCCCGGACACCGCGGTCTCCCCCGCAGGTCCGGCTGGAGCGTCGAGGTCGTTGAGGAAGTCGGCGCGGAAGACCGAGGTCGTCTCGACCGTGACCTCATCAGAGGTGTCGTCGGTCCCGGACCGCCGATCGTTCTCCGTCAACCCGCCACTCCTGTTCGCGACTAAACCACTCACTTCGAGCCTCAACCCGACCGTACCGTGCGGACCTCCGCGAGCGGTGGCCTACGTCAGAGTTCCCCGGTAGCCATCCGCGTCGAGCAGCACACTCAACTGTTGGTTGAGGGTATCGCCGTCGGCCTGCAGCTCCAAGAGCCACCCCTGGCCGTAGGGGTCGGAGTTGATCAACGACGGGTTGCCTTCCAACTCGGCGTTGACCGCGACCACCGTCGCCGTGATCGGTGCGTAGAGGTCCGACACCGATTTGGTCGACTCGACCTCGCCGAAGGCCTCCCCGGCGGCGACCCTGGTGCCGACATCGGGTAGCTGCACGTAGACCACGTCGCCGAGGGAGGACTGTGCGAAGTCGGTGATGCCGACGCGCACCGTGTCATCGGCGGTGTGGCTGATCCATTCGTGCTCGGCGGTGTAGCGCAGATCGACGGGAACGTCGCTCACGGGGCTCCTCGGGGTGTCGGGCGGCGGTATCGGACGTCGCTGAGCGTATTGGCGCGTTTCCGGTTGCCGCAAGGCGGTGTCAAACGGTGAGTGCCTCAGAGCGACTGTGCTGATGCTTTCGGCAGCAGTCGCACCAGTAGCCGAACCTGAATCAGGTACAGCACCGCCGACCATAGGTACATGCCGATTCCCCAGATCACGAAAGCCCAGCCGGTTGCACCGATTACCTTGCTCCACAACTCATCCCACTGACCCAGCAGAATGAGTGGAAAACCGGACATCAACGCGAATGTGGCGGCCTTGCCGATGTAGGTGACCGGCAGTGCGGTGACTCCCCGGCCCCGCACTATCGGCAACGTCGCGGCGAGCAGAAGGTCACGGCCGAGCAGGATTGCGACCACCGCCCACGGGATGACTCCGGCCAGCGCGAGCCCGACCGGGACGGTGATCATGTAGATCCGGTCCACCTATGCCGCTGAACATCAGGATGGCCACGGCCGGCGCGAATGCGCGAGGAACCAGCAGCAGGTACACGAACACCGGCACGAGCAGCAGCCGGATGACGCTGAGGACGTTGGGGATCGTCAGAACCCGGCTCTGCATGCTGATAAAAACTATCGGCCGCTGCGCTAGCGGAAGACTCCGGGCAGGCTCAGCGCGGACATGGCGTCCTCGCGCAGGGGGTTGTCGTGGACCATGTAGGTCCATGTCGAGGTGGGCCGGGCCAGTTTCGACAGGTCCAGGCCGACGTCGCCGTCGAGAAGATTGGCGGTCTCGAAGGTCTGCTGTGAGGCCTCGATCGCATCGGCAGCCAGGTGGGCGAACGCGTCGACGGCGAGCCGATGGAATTCGTCGAGCGGGTTCTGCCGTCCCAGCGCCCTCAGGTGGATGCTCTCCCGCATATCGGCGAGGTAGGCCAGATGGTCGGCCCATCCGCGGTCGAGGTGGTAGAGCATGACCTGCCGGCAGATCCGTACGAGGTCGTCATCACAAAGGTGTTCGGCCAGCTCGTCATAGCGCTCCGGCGCCAGTTCGCGCAGTTCGTCGCGGGCGGCCGTGGTGCTCAACAGGGTGTTACGCCGCTCCACCAGGATGGAGCGCTGCTGTGCGGTCAGCTGGTTGTAGCGCCAGGTGTTGGCGTGCACATCCAGCAGGCGGCCTTCGGCGATGCGCTGTGCGTGGTCGAGCATCCCGGCCGCTTTCACGCTGGTGATCCGGCCGGTGTCGTCGCACTCCATCGGCAGCTTGGCCGGCTCGATGTGGGCGGTGACGACATCGTCCTCCCAGCTGGCGAAGAACACCGACGACCCAGGATCGCCCTGCCGGCCGGCGCGGCCGCGCAGTTGGTTGTCCAGACGCTCGGTGCGGTGCCGGCCGGTGCCCACGACGTGGAGGCCGCCCAGGGTGGCCACGGCGTCCTTGTCGGCCTCGGTGGCCTCCGAACCGCCGAGGCGGATGTCGGTGCCGCGACCGGCCATCTGGGTCGACACCGTCACCACCGCCAACTTGCCCGCTTCGGCGATGACGTGGGCCTCCTCCTCGTCGTTCTTGGCGTTGAGCACTACGGCGGGCACACCGCGGCGCAGCAGCCTGGCACAGAGATCCTCGGACTCGGCGACATCGTGGGTGCCGACCAGGATCGGCTGCCCGGTGGCGTGCGCCTCGATGATGTGGTCGACGACGGCATCGTTCTTGGCTGCGGCGTTGACGTAGACCCGGTCGGGTTCGTCCACTCTGATGTTGGGGGTGTTGGGCGGTATCGGGGAAACGCTGAGGGAGTAGAACTGGCGCAACTGCTCGCCGGCCGCCAGTGCCGTGCCGGTCATGCCACAGACCGTCGGATAGCGGTTGATCAAGGCCTGAACCGTGATGGTGTCGAGCACCTCGCCGGTCTCGGTTGTCTCGATTCCCTCCTTGGCTTCGACGGCCGCCTGCAGTCCGTCGGGCCAGCGTTGCAGCGTGGCGATCCGGCCGCGGGAGGCGTTGATCAACTGCACCGCACCGTCGCGGACGATGTAGTGCACGTCGCGCTGCAGCAGCACGTGGGCGTGCAGGGCCACATTCACCTCGGTGAGCGTGGAGGTGACGTGCTCCTCGGAGTACATGTCGATGCCGCCGAGGGCCTTCTCCAGCTTCTGTGCGCCGGACTCGGTCAGGTGCACGTTTCGGTTGTCGGCGTCGGTGTCGTAGTCCTCCCCGGCGATCAGCCGGCCCACCAGGTCCACGACCTCCAGCCGCGGGGTCTCACGGTGTGTGGTGCCGGCCAGCACCAGCGGCACCAGCGCCTCGTCGACGAGCACCGAGTCCGCCTCATCGATCAGGGCGACGTCGGGATTGGGCGAGACCAGATCGGCGATGTCGGTGACGAGTTGATCGCGCAGCACGTCGAAGCCGATCTCGTTCACCGAGGCGTAGGTGACATCGCACGTGTAGGCGGCGCGGCGCTGCGCGGGCGTGGAGTCTGCAGTGATCCAGCCGACCGTCAGGCCCAGCGCTTCGATGATCGGACCCATCCACTCGGCGTCGCGGCGGGCAAGGTAGTCGTTGATGGTCACGACGTGGACGTTGCGGCCACCGAGCGCATAGCCGGCTGCGGCGATGGCGCCGGACAGTGTCTTGCCCTCGCCGGTGGCCATCTCGATCACGTCGCCGGCCATCATGCGCACCGCGCCGAGCAGCTGCACATCGAAGGGGCGCAGTCCGGTCGTCCGCTGCGCGGCCTCCCGGGCGATCGCGAGGAACTGTGGAATGTCCGCCGAGTCGGCGAGCTTGTCGAGGTTGAGTAGTTTCGCGGCCTTGGCCAGCTGTTCGTCGTCGAGGCCCGCCGCCTTCTCATCGAACTCCGCCGAGGCGGTGACCTCGGTCATCGACTCCGCCTTGACCTTGTCGGTGCTCGCGCCGAGCAACCTCCAGAAGCCCCGGCTCAGACGACCCTGGCCGGTTGGACTCCCTGATGAACTCTTCGCCACCGGATCAACGTTACCGGCCTGCTCACGCCAGATTCGACCGGCGCGGGTAGGCCACAGCGGGATCGGTCAGGGTATTGACCACGGCGGGCAGACCGGACTCGAACGCCCGTCGCAGGGCCGGCCGCAGTTCGGCGGGGGTGGATACCAGCTCGCCGTGGCCGCCGAGCGCCCGCACCACCTCGTCGTAGCGGGTGGCTGGGCGCAGGTCCGCCACCACCGAGTAGCCGTACAGCATCTCCATCGGGTGCTTCTCCAGTGCCCAGATGCCGTTGTTGCCGATGACCGAGACGACATGCACACCGTGGCGCACCAGGGTGTCCCACTCCATGCCGGAGAACCCGAAGGCGCCGTCGCCCTGCAGCAGCACCACCTGCCGGTCTGGCCGGGCCAGCTTGGCGGCCAGCGCATACCCGGGCCCGGAGCCCAGGCATCCGAATGGTCCGCTGTCCAGCCAGGAGCCAGGGGTGTAGCTGTCTATCACCCGACCGGCGTAGGAGCCGAAGTCGCCGGCGTCGACGACGATGATCGCGTCGCGGTCGAGCAACGGGATGAGTTCGGCGTAGACCCGCATCGGATGCAGCGGGGTGCGGTCGTCGGCGAGTTCGGCCGCCTCGCCGGCGCGGGCCCCGGTCTCCAGCGTGCGCAGATCGCCGATCCACTGCTCATGGTTGCCGACGGCGGCCTCTGCCAGCATCCTCAACGTGCCCGGCAGATCGCCGTAGAGACCCGCCGCCACTGCGCGGGGGTGCTCGCGGTCCGGCGCGCACCGGTCGATGGTGATCAGCGCGGTGTCGTGGCCGAACACCGCTCCGAAGCCCAGCCTGAAATCCATCGGCACACCGATCACCAGCGCCACGTCGGCCTGGGACAGGGCGGCCGATCGGGCGCGGGAGAACGCCAGGTCGTGATCAGCACCCACGACACCGCGGGCCATTCCATTGGCGAGCACCGGTATGCGCAGCGCCTCCACCAGGTGCAGCAGTTCGTTCTCCGCGTGCCCCCACCACACGTTGGTGCCGGCCATGATCACCGGCCGCTGCGCGGCGGCCAGCAGGGCCATCGCCCGTTCCACTTCGGCGCCGTCGGCCGGCGGCGCCGGCGCGAGTTCGCTGAGCGCACCCGGCTCGCCGCGGTCGTGCGCCTCGCCGAATACGTGATCCATCGGAAAGTCCACGAACGCCACGCCCGACGGTGCACCGACGGCGGCGCGCAGAGCGTCGTCGACCCGGTCGCCGACGGCAGCCGCCGATTCCGCCGTCGCGGCATAGCGGGTCAGCGGCGCCACGAACGGGACGTGGTCGATCTCCTGCAGTGAGCCCATGCCCCAGCGCAGGGCCGGCGCCCGGCCGCCGAGGACAACCATTGGGGACTGATTCTGGCTCGCCGCGCCCATCGCACTCATCCCGTTGGTCACGCCCGGACCCGCCGTCAGCGCCACCACGCCGGGCACCCTGGTCACCTTCGACCAGCCCTCGGCGGCGAAAGCGGCGGTCTGCTCGTGGCGGGTGTCGATCAGCCGGATGCCCTCGCTGCGGCATCCGTCGTAGATCGAGAACAGATGCCCGCCGGAGAGGGTGAACATGGTGTCGATGCCGCTGGCCCGCAACCGCCTGGCGATCAGCCGGCCCGCATGCACGGTGTTTTCCACCGGCTCATTCTCCATCGGCTCAGCCTAAACACCGTGGCCCGCTATGCGGGGGTGCTGCCCGCGGCCCGCTGCTGGGGTAGCTTTCGCCCGGAGACTGCCGCAGCACGACAGGAGAGCGCGTTGGAGGAGTACGAGTCATCACTGGACTGGGGGGACGAACTCGTCCCGTCCCTGTTGTGGATCCTCAAGTACTGGGCGGGCGCGGCGGTCATCACCGTGTTCGCGCTGTTTCTGCTCGGCCGCTTCACCGTGTGGGGCCGGCAGTACTGGCGGATCACCGGCGCGTACTTCCGCGGCCGGGACTCGGTCCGGATCTGGATCTGGCTGGCGGCACTGTTGCTGTCGGTGATCATCCTGGTCCGCATCAACGTGCTGCTGAGCTATTTCGGCAACGACCTCTACACCGCCTTACAGGTCGCCTTTGAGGCCACCAGTGCCGGAGAGAAGCGCATCCGCGATGACGCGATCTCGGGCTTCTGGACCGCGCTTGGCATTTTCGTGATCCTGGCCACCATTTACATCAGCATGGTGATGCTCGACATCTACATCACTCAGCGCTTCATCATCCGGTGGCGGACCTGGCTCACCTATCGGCTCACCGGCGCGTGGCTCGACGACCACGCCTACTATCGCGGCCGGTTCACCGATGCTCAGACCGACAACCCCGATCAGCGCATCCAGCAGGACATCGACATCTTCACCACCGGGGTCGGCGGTACGCCCAACTCTCCCACGACGGGCACCGGTTCGATGCTGCTGTTCGGCGCGATCTCGTCGGTGGCCACCGTGCTGGCGTTCATCCCCATTCTGTGGCGGTTGTCCTTCGACTTGACGATCTTCGGTGTCACCATCCCCAAGGCGCTGTTCTGGGTGGCGTTCGTGTATGTGTTCCTGGCGACGGTCGTGGCGTTCTGGATCGGGCGCCCGCTGATCCGGCTGAGCTTCCGAAACGAGGCCACCAACGCCGCGTTCCGGTACGCACTGGTACGTCTGCGCGACGCCGCCGAATCGGTGGGGTTCTATCGGGGAGAGAAGACCGAGCGCGGAATTCTGCGTACCCGGTATGACAGCATCATCGCCAACTACCGAAATTACGTGCGCAAGACGCTGCAGTTCACCGGCTGGAACCTGGCGATGAGCCAGGCCATCACCCCGCTCCCACTGGCCGTGCAGGCGAAGAATCTGTTCGACGGCAAGATGGATTTCGGCGATGTCACGCAGTCCGCGAGCGCCTTCTCCAGCATCACCGACTCGCTGTCATTCTTCCGCAACGCCTACGACCAGTTCGCGGCCTACCGCGCCTCGATCATCCGTCTGCATGGCCTTGTCGAGGCCAATCACCAGGCCGGGGAGATGCCGAGTCTGCAGACCCTGCCCAGTACCGACGGCTCCCTGCAACTGCGCCGCGTCGAGGTGCGCACCCCCGCCGGCGCGCAGTTGCTGGATCCTCTCGATCTGCGGCTGGAGCCCGGAGACACCATGGTGGTCACCGGTCGCTCCGGCGCCGGCAAGACGACACTGCTGCGCAGCCTGGCGCAGATGTGGCCCTACACCACAGGTTCGGTGACCCGACCGGTCGACGGCCACGAGACGATGTTTTTGTCGCAGCAGCCCTACGTACCGCTGGGCGACCTGCGCACGGTGGTGTCCTACCCCTCGGAGTCCGGCCAGATCGCCGACGAGAACCTACAGGCGGCCCTGTCCAAAGTGGCGTTGTCACATCTGAACTCGAGGCTCAACGAGGAGGCGGACTGGGCCAAGGTGCTCTCCCCCGGTGAGCAGCAGCGCATCGCCTTCGCCCGCATCGTGCTGACCCGGCCCCGGGTGGTATTCCTCGACGAAGCCACCTCGGCGCTCGACGAGGGTCTGGAGTACGCCGTCTACGACCTCATTCGTACCGAACTGCCCCGCACCATCGTCGTCAGTGTCAGCCACCGGCCGACCGTCGACCGATATCACCTCCAGCACCTCGAACTGCTGGGCGACGGCGCCTGGCGGCTCGGACTGGTCAGCGGAGACGAACCGGTGCCGGTCTGACGTCATTGCTGAAATGCTGGGCGAGAACCAGAAGGTGAACTCCCATGGACTCGTGAACCGGAGGTGAACTCCCATGGAGTTGTACGAGCCATCGCTGGACTGGGCGAACGAGCTCGCGCAGTCGCTGCTGTGGACGGCCAAGGCCTGGCTGATCACCGCGGTCGCGACGCTCATCGTGCTGGCACTGCTGGCCCGCCTCACCACCTGGGGCCGGCAGTTCTGGCGGGTGACCGGTGGCTACTTCCGCGGCCGCACGAGCCTCCCGGTGTGGGCGGGGCTGAGCGCCCTGCTGTTCCTCACCCTGATCTCCGTGCGGCTCAGCGTGCTGCTGAGCTATCAGGGCAATGACCTGTACTCCTCGCTGCAGGCCGCATTCGAAGGCGCCGGCGCCGGCAACCAAGCGGTACGCGACTCCGGGGTCCGGGGCTTCTGGACGGCCATCCTCACCTTCGCGCTGATCGCCGCGCTGTTCGTGAGCCGACAGCTGATCGACATCTACCTCACCCAGCACTTCATCATCCGATGGCGGGTGTGGCTCACCGACCGGCTGACCGGCGATTGGCTCGACGACGAGTCCTTCTATCGTGGCCGTTTCCTTGACCATCCGATCGACAATCCCGATCAGCGAATCCAGCTCGATATCGACACCTTCACCGCGGCAACCGGCACCGGACCCAACGCACCGACCATCGAGGCGGCAAGCACCCTGCTGTTCGGCGCCATCAACGCGATGGTGTCGGTGGTCGCCTTCACCCCGATCCTGTGGAGACTCTCCGGCGAACTGAGCCTGTTCGGCTTCACGCTGGGCTACGCACTGTTCTGGATCGCCCTGATGTACGTGTTCGCCACCACGGTGATCGCGTTCTGGATCGGCCACCCGCTGATCCGGTTCAGTTTCCGCAACGAACTCACCAACGCGGCTTTCCGTTACGCACTGGTGCGGATGCGCGACGCCGCAGAGTCGATCAGCTTCTACCGTGGCGAAAGCGCCGAAAAGTCCATTCTGCGTGCACGTTTCGCGGCCATCATCTCCAATTACCGTGGATACGTGCTGCGTTCTCTTGCGCTGCTGGGCTGGAATCAGTCGATCAACCAGATCATCAACCCGCTGCCCCTGGTGGTCCAGGCACCGCGGCTCTTCGCCGGGCAGATCACCTTCGGTGATGTGACTCAGTCAGCCGACGCATTCTTCAAAGTTCATGATTCGCTGTCTTTCTTCCGTTCGGTGTACGACTCGTTCGCGGCCTATCGGGCCACCATCATCCGCCTCGATGGTCTCGTCGACGCTAATGAGAAGGCCCGAGCGCTGCCCCGGCTACCCGCGGGCCACAGCACCGACGGATCGATTCAGTTGCGCGACATCGAGGTTCGCAACCCCGACGGCAAGATTCTGCTCAGCGGGCTCGACCTGCGCCTCGGGCCGGGTGAATCACTGGTGATCACCGGGCCGTCTGGATGCGGCCGGACTACGTTGTTGCGCAGCATCGCCCGGTTGTGGCCGTATGCCACCGGCACGGTGCTTCGCCCGGACGGCGACCGCGACGCGATGTTCCTCTCGCAGGTGCCCTACCTTCCGCTTGGAGATCTGCGTTCGGTGCTGTCCTATCCGCAACGGGAGTGCACCGTGGATGACGCCGAACTTCGCAGCGCCCTGGATTCGGTCGCACTCGGCCACCTCGGCGGCCGGGTCAATGAGGTCGCCGATTGGGCGAAGGAACTCTCACCCGGGGAGCAGCAGCGGATCGCCTTCGCGCGGGTGTTGTTGCAGAAGCCGAGCCTGATTTTTCTCGACGAGTCGACTTCGGCGATCGACGAGGGCCAGGAGTTCGCGATGTACCGCATGCTCAAGGAACGGCTCCCGAACAGCATCATCGTCTCGGTCACCCACCGCGGGACGGTCAAGGAGCATCACGACCATCACCTGCGGTTGAACGGTGATGGCACCTGGCAATTGGATCGCCGCGCCCAGCCCGCAGAGGCCTAACCGGTGGTCGATGCCGCGTGCTCGCCGGCCCGTCTGCCGAAGAACGAACCCTCGCCCAACTGGGTGCCGCTGGAGTACCCCTTGCCGTCCTGGGCGATGTTGGACGCACACGTACCCGCGGCATAGAGCCCGGCGATCACACTGCCGTCCGCGCGCAGCACCTGGCCATCCACATTCGTCGACAGACCACCGACGGTGAAACCGGAGTACATCGCCTTGCCGAGCGAGAGGTCGAAGACGGCCCAGGGCCCTTTGTCCTGCGGCGCAAGGAAGTCCGGCTGCTTGTGAAAGTCGGGGTCCTCACCTTTGGCCGCGTGGGCGTTGTAGTGGTCCAGTGTGGCGACCAGGTTGCCCTTCGGGATGCCGAGTGCTTCCTCCATCTCGGCGACCGTCTCGAAGCCGTCGATGAACTGGATCAACGGGAAGGCCGGCCGTTCCAGATGCTCCTCGTCGACGATGAGGAAGGCCGCGCTGTCGGGTTGGTCCATGACGAATCCCGATGTGCGGGAGTGGTAGGAGTCCTCGGCGACGAACCGCTGGCCGAGTTTGTTGACGATGATCCCGGTGAGCAGGACCGCCGGCGGGTAGATCGGGGCGGTGATGAACGACTGGTCCATGTGCCTGGTGGCACCACCGGCTGACACACCCAGTCGGATGCCTAGACCGTCGTCGTAGGTGTTGCCGAGTACGAACGGTTTCTCGGCAAGTTCAGGGGTGTACTTGGCGACCATCTCGGGGTTCATCACGAAGCCGCCCGCGGCGATCACCACCGCTTTGGCCCGAACCGTCCCGGTGTCGGCGAAGTGTTTCCACGACACGCCCACGACGTCGCCGTCGTCGTCGACCACCAGGTGTGTGGCCCCGGTCTCGTAGCGAATCTGCACGCCGAGTTCGTCGGCTCGCTTGAGCAACAGATCGATCACCATCGCCGCGCCCTGGGTGTCGCCGGGAACCGGAACCTTGTGGCCGCGCGGCGCGGGTTTGGCCATGTCTTTGAACGGCCAGACCTTCTCGTTACCGGTGTACATCAGCCCCTCGGTGTTGGGCTGGATCACCGCCTTGTGAGGGTAATAACTGCGCTCGAACGCGATACCGAGGTCCTCGAGCCAGTTGAAATGCTCGACGCTGCCCTCGCAGTAGGTGCGAATCTTGTCGTGTTCCGGTTCGCGGGACATCGCGACGAGGTATTTGTACATCTCCTCGGCGCTGTCTTCGTGCCCAGTCGCCTGCTGAACGGCGGTGCCGCCGCCCAGATAGAAGTGACCGCCGGCCAGCGAGGTGGTGCCTCCGGCGACCGCGGCGCGTTCGAGCACCAGCACCCGCGCCCCCGCGGCGGCCGCACTAACGGCCGCGCAGCCGCCCCCGATGCCGAATCCCACCACCACCACATCGGTCTCATCGGACCACTCGGTGACGCTGGAGGCGTCGATCGTGGAAGGGGTGTCTAGGCCGCTCATGGCCTGAGGATATCGCGTCGCTAGAACGTGTTCTAGTTCTTGGCGGCCGCGTTGATCACACTGGCGGACGCGATATCAGCGGCCAGCTGCGCACTGGTCGCCTGCCATGACACAGCGGCGGGCAGATTCCCCCAGGTGCTGTTGAAGAGCCCGATCAGCACCGCTTGGCCGCTGTCACCGACGGTGTAGACCGGGCCGCCGGAGTCCCCCTTCTGGCTGACCACGCCGTTCTCCATCGTGAACCAGCCGTTGTTGACCCCTTCGATGGTCCAGCAGCTCTCGCCGGTGATCACGCCGAAGTGGCACACCGGCTGACCCGGCGCCAGCGCGGCAGCGGGGTCGGTGACCAGTTGCCGCCCGCCCGGCAGCACGTTGTTCGCGGTCACGCCGGCCGCCAAGCTGATGGTTTGGTAATCGGAGATGACCTGGTCGGTGCGGACCACGGTGCCGTCGGGGGTGTTGTCCCGCGAGGTGGTCACCACACCGATGAAGCGGCCGTTGCGGTCGGTTACCGGGCCGCTGCCGCGGCAGTGTCCCGCGGAATAGGCGATGCGGGTCACCACGTCGACGAAGCCGAGGGTGCACACGGTGGAGTCCTGACGGATTTCCATACCGGGGTAGACAACGGTGGCGTCTGCCCCAGCGGACGGGGCGGCAGTCATCGACGACATAGCGATCGATGACATCAGTGCCACCCCGGCCGCCGCGGCAACGACGACGGATCGCAGGAAACGGGCCACGATACACCTCGGTCTGGTCGGCGACTCGTCAACGACGCGGTCGCGATCATGTGTCGACTGTGTATCGGTGTTCTACGGCGATCGTTACCGACGGACTGTCCACAACCCGTCAGTAACCCGGTATTCCCAGGTCAGGGGATGGTGATGACCTGCCCGACCTCGATGTGATCCGGGTTGGGGATGTTGTTGGCCTTGGCCAGCTCCATGTAGCGGTTGCCGTCGCCGAGGTACTGCTTGGCGATGTTGAACAGCGTGTCACCGGAGGCCACGGTATGGGTCCGCGGTGCAGGCGGCGCCGGAACCTCGTTGGCGACCGGCGCGACCTCCTCTTTCACCGGCGGTGGCGGGGCATCGGTCTCGGTGCGCGAGTTCCAGGCCGCACCATCGGCGGCGTACAGCACGACGTTCCGGTCATCCTGAACGACGAGCCTGACGTCCTTCTTGCCCTTGGTCTTGGTGTCCCAGACCGGCTTGTCGCCGGCATAGAGCACGAAGTTGCCGTCGGACTGAACCTCGGCCCGGTCCGCCCCGGTGCCGTCGGTGCCGGTGGCCCATTCGGCTTCCCCGCGGACGGCAAGGACGAGGTTGCCGTCCTCCTGCAGCGTCAGGGTGTAGGCCCCGTTGTTGGATGTGAGCGAATCGCCCTTGCCCAACTTCTGTCCGGCGTTGAGTGTGTCTCCCACGACTGTCGTTACCTCCTATAAGCCGCCCCCTTATCGGACGGGCGAAGGCGAGCCTACTGGAAAAATGTGGCCGCGAACCGAGCGGTGGGCAAACACCCGGTCAGGAATCGAAGCCCAGCCCGAGGCGGTCGAGGGAGCGCAGGAACAGGTTGCGGTGCCCTCCGTTATGGTCGGCCCGATCCAGCGACCACCGGGTGGCCTGGATGCCGATGCTGGCCGCCGGTTCGGGTGGGAACGGCAGCGGCCGGCGGCGGACCATCTGCAGTGCGGTGCGTTCGGTGGGCCGCCCCTCGAGCAGGTCGAGGCAGACGTCGGCGGCGAACCTGCTGGCGCCGACGCCCAGCCCGGTGAAGCCGTTGACGTAGGCGACCCGACCACGCGCGGCCACTCCCCAGTGCGCGCAGAACCGGGTGTTGGCGTCGATCGGCCCGGCCCAGCGGTGGGCGAAACGGACGTCTTCCAGCTGGGGAAACGTGATGAAAAAGTGCGCGGCGAGCTTGCGGAAGGACTCTGGGCGGTCCTCGTAGCGGGCGTCGACCCGGCGGCCGAAGTGGTACACCGCGTCGTAACCGCCCCACAGAATCCGGTTGTCATCCGAGAGTCGGTAGTAGTGGAACTGGTTGGCACTGTCGCCCACACCCTGGCGGGCCCGCCAGCCGATGCGCTGGAGTTGGTCATCGGTGAGCGGTTCGGTGCCGAGCACGTAGTCGTAGACGGGGATGGTGGCGAGCCGGTTGCGCTTGAGCAGGCTGGGGAACACGTTGGTGGCCAGTACGACCCGGTCTGCGGTGATCGGCCCCACTGGAGTCGAGACCCTCACCCGGCCGCCGGTGCGCCCGATTCCCTCGGCCGCGGTGTGTTCATGGATCTGCACCCCTTTCTCGGCGCAGACGCGGGCCAGTTCCATCACCAGCCGGGCCGGGTGGACGATCGCGCAGTGCTCGGAGAACATCCCGGCCCGATACGTCGGGGAATTGACCTCGGCGCGCACCGCCGCCTGGTCCAGAAACTCCCCCTCACCGTCGCCGGCCGCCTCGTGCAGCCACTCGGCCTGGTGCGGTTCTGTCGCCACGGTGAGCATCCCGGTGCGCTCCCACTCGACCTTCATCCCGTAGGTCTCGATATCACGCTGCATACCCTCGAGGTTGGCTTCGCCGAGCCGCTCAAGGTGGTCGAACTCCTCAGGCCAGCGGGACTTCCCGTTGGCGGCGCCATGGGTCAGGCTGGATTCGACGAATCCCCCGTTGCGGCCTGATGCGGCCCACCCCAGCCGGTGCGCCTCGATCAGCACGATCCGCGCGCCCGGGTTGCGTTCAGCGGCGTGCAACGCCGTCCACAGCCCGGTGTATCCCCCGCCGACGACCAGCAGATCAGCGGTGGCGGGCCCGGGCAACGGGGGGTAGTCGGGCCGGTTGTCGAGCAGCGCCGGATCCAGCCACATCGACCCGAAGGATGCCGGCGCCAGCGCACGTTCGATCAGTCCCGGGTCGACCTCGCGGTCGAAAACAGTCTGCATGGAGACAATCGTGCCAGGACTACTTGGTAAAGCGCGCGAGCACCGGCCCGACGATCGCCAGGATGAATACATACGGCGTGGCCACCGCAGTGAGCGCCTCCACACTGGCGCCGGCCAACCCGATGATCACCAGGGAGAACTCGCAGAGGGCGATCAGTGCGGCGCCCGCCCGTCGCTGTCCGGCTGGTCCAGCCCCCTCTCGGCGGGCCGCGTAGATGCCGGTGAGGACCTTGGTGACCGCGGTCACCGCGGCGAGTCCGAGGGCGAATGGGAGCATGGGCAACAGATCGGTGGGGGCGACGGAGAGCCCGATCGCGACGAAGAACACCGCGGCGAACAGGTCGCGCAGCGGATTGAGGACGGTGCGTGCCCGGTCGGCGACCGGGCCGGTCAACGTCAGGCCGACCAGGAACGCGCCGACTGCCGCCGAGGCGTGCAGGTGCTCGGCGATGGCCGCGACGATGAGGGTGAGACCGAGCACGCGCAGCAGCAGTTGCTCGTCCTCGGGGTGGCCGAGGACCCGGCCGACGTGGTGGCCCCAACGGTAGGACACCAGGAACGCCAGAGCGAGCGCTCCGATCGCCACGCCGGTCCACATGATCGCTTGCATGAGGGTTCCTCCGGAGGCCAACACGGTAAGCACCGGCAGGTAGGCCGCCATGGCGAAATCCTCGAGCACCAGCACCGACAGCACGGCTGGGGTTTCCCGGTTGCCCAGCCGGTCGAGATCGTTGAGCAGCCGGGCGATCACACCGGACGAGGAGATGTAGGTGATGCCGGCCAACGCCACGATGCCGACGGTGTCGAGGCCGAGCAGCCACCCGGCCAGCGCCCCCGGGACGGCGTTGAGCAACAGGTCCACTGCTGCCGACGGCAGGTGGCGGCGCAGCGATTCGGAGAACTCGACGACGGAGAACTCCAGACCGAGGGTGAGTAGCAACAGCACCACACCGATCGAGGCGCCGGTCTCCACGAACTCCGCGGCGGCGTCGACCGGGGCGATTCCCCCGGTGCCGAGGAACAGCCCGGTGAGCAGATACAGCGGAATCGGGGACAGGCCGTAGCGCCGCGCCGCTGAACCCAGGACGGTGAGCGCAACCAGGATGGCACCGAACTCGAGGAGCAGCGGTGCCGAGACAGTCATTCCTCAGCCCTGGTCGATGAGCTGCCGGACGGCGGCGATGCCGTCCCCGGTGCCGATCACCACCAAAACATCTCCGGTCTGCAACGTCTGATCCGGGCCGGGCGAGGCCAGCACCTCGTCGTTGCGGACGATCGCCACGATCGACGCCCCGGTTCGGGTGCGGGCCTTGGTGTCTCCCAGTGGCCGGTCCATGTAGGGCGACTGCGGCCCCATCTCAACCTGCCCGGCCTCCAGGCCCGGAATCTCCTTGGTCAGGTCGGCGTAGCTTTCCACCATCCGGGGAGCACCGAGGATCTGCGAGAGCGCCTCGGCTTCACGTTCGGTGAGGCGGAACACCCGTTGAGCCCGATCAGGATCTGCCGCCGCGTAGACGAGGACTTCGAAGTCACCCTTGCGGTGTGCGACGACACCGACACGGTCACCGTCGGCGTTGTCGAATTCGTACCGGAGTCCGACACCGGGCAACAGCGTCTCTTTGACGTCCACGTGGTCTACCCTCCCGCCCCGACCGCTGTCGCGGCGGTGCCGACCGATCGGGCCGGTTCCCAGCCGGGTGGCCCGAAGATATACCCCAGCCTTTCACGCCAGCCCGTCGCGGAGCGCACGTCACGGGCGATCGCCACGTACTCGCGCGTCTCCAGCGTCCAGATGTTGAAGGTCGTGACCGGCTCGGTGAGGGCTTTGGTGGTGAGGCCTTTGGTGGTGAGGCCATAGTGCGGTCGGAACAGTTCCGGCTGGAATGTGCCGAACAGCCGGTCCCAGATGATCAGGATGCCACCGTAGTTGCGGTCCAGGTACTGCGGGTCCATGCCGTGGTGCACCCGATGGTGTGACGGGGTGTTAAAGATGAATTCTATTGCCCGCGGTAGTTTTCCGATCCGTTCGGTGTGGATCCAGAACTGATAGACCAGGCTGATGGAGAAGCTGGTGAACACCATCCACGGCGGAACACCGAGCAGCGGCAGCGGCGCCCACATGATGATCTCGCCGCTGTTGTTCCACTTCTGGCGCAGCGCGGTGGCGAAATTGAAGTACCGGCTGGAG
>JAIOQK010000324.1 GCA_021413425.1 Mycobacterium sp. | reverse complement strand
TCGTTGGGCGGGGCTGCGGGAGTCGGAATCGATGTGGGTTTGGGACGGCCGACCATCGAGGCACGGGACGGCATCGTCGGGATTGGCGTAGCCGGGTGCGGCCAGTTTGGCGAACAATGCGTCGAGGGTGGCGCGCAGCTCGGGAGTGATCCAACCCGACAGCCGGCTCATCCCGTCGAGGCCCTGCGGTCCCAGAGCCAGGCCGCGTTTGCGGGCGTGCTCGCGTTCATCGTCGAGTGTGCCGTCCTGGTCCAGGTAGCCCAGCAATTGGCGGGCGACCTTACGCAGCCCCTCCGGCGTCAGCCCACCTGCGAGGCCGGCGAGTTGCGCTTCGGCGGCCGCCCGGGTGTCAACGTCGACATCGGCGGGTAGCGCGTCGAGGAAATCGCGGACCACCGCGACGTGCTCGGCGCCGATCTCCCCGCGACTCTGCGCGGCAGCAGTCGCGGGCAGTTCGGGTTCCAGTGGCTCTCCGGTGATCGAGTGGCGCGCGCCGAGTGCGGCCGCTTCGGCAAGGCGCCGGCCCGCATCGGACCCGCTGATCCCCAACCGCGCGGTGAGGACCGCTCGCCAGGATTTGGCGCCCATGTCCTTGGCGCTGGACTGAGACTGCAGGTGGGTGATCAGCGCGTGCTCGACGGCGGGCTGGCGGCGGCGATGGCGTTCCAGCCGATCCAGCACCGCCAGAACCTGGGGTGCGCGTAGTTCATGCAGCGGCAATGACGCGAGCTTGTCCCACACCGCCTCAAGCTCGTCCAGCGTCGACAGGATCTCCATATATCGAACACTAGTTCGAACCTCTGACAAGATTCGGTGACATCGGGCTGGGTTAGCCTGCGGGAGTGGCTGACGACCCGGACCCGATCGACCCGGATGTGCGCCGTCGCTGGCAGCAGCTCGCCGACGAGGTCCGCGAGCACCAGTTCCGCTACTACATCAAAGACGCCCCGGTGGTCTCCGACGCGGACTTCGATGCGCTCTATAACGAACTGCTCGCCCTTGAGGAGCGCTACCCGGAGCTGCGGGTGCCGGATTCGCCCACCCAGCTGGTCGGCGGTGCCGGGTTCGCCACCGAGTTCACCGCCGCGGAGCACCTGGAACGAATGCTCAGCCTCGACGACGTGTTCAATGCCGACGAGCTGATCGCCTGGTCGAACCGGGTCGAGAACGAACTCGGCCCCGATCCGAACTACCTGTGCGAGCTCAAGGTCGACGGAGTGGCGATCGCCCTGGTGTACCGCGACGGCCGGCTGGACCGCGCCGCCACCCGCGGCGACGGCCGGGTGGGCGAGGACGTCACCCTCAACGCCCGCACCATCTCGGATGTGCCCGAAACCCTCACGGTCTCTAAGAAATTCCCGACGCCGGCGGTGCTGGAAGTCCGTGGTGAGGTGTTCTTCATGCTGGCTGACTTCGAGAACCTCAACGCCAGCCTGGTCGAGACGGGCAAGCCTCCGTTTGCCAACCCGCGCAACAGTGCCGCCGGGTCGCTGCGGCAGAAGAACCCGGCGATCACCGCCCGGCGTCCGCTGCGGATGGTGTGCCACGGTCTGGGTTTCACCGAGGGGTTCCGGCCGGCAAGCCTGCACGACGCCTACGCGGCGCTCAAGGCCTGGGGCCTTCCGGTGTCGACTCACACCAGCCGAGTGCAGGGGCTCGCGGCAGTCCAAGAGAAGATCGGCTACTGGGGAGAACGCCGGCACGCCATCGAGCATGAAATCGACGGCGTAGTAGTCAAACTCGATGATTTCGCCCAGCAGCGTCGCCTCGGCGCCACCTCCCGTGCGCCGCGCTGGGCGGTGGCCTACAAATATCCGCCGGAGGAGGCGCAGACCCGGCTGCGCGATATCCGCGTCAACGTCGGCCGCACCGGACGGGTCACCCCGTTCGCGTTCATGGACCCGGTGCGGGTGGCTGGTTCCACCGTCAGCCTGGCCACCCTGCACAACGCCTCTGAGGTCAGACGCAAGGGAGTGCTTATCGGTGACACGGTGATGATCCGCAAGGCCGGCGACGTCATCCCCGAGGTGCTCGGCCCGGTCGTGGATCTGCGCGACGGCACCGAACGCGAGTTCGTCATGCCCACCGAGTGCCCCGAGTGCGGCACTGCGCTCGCCCCGGCCAAGGAGGGCGACGTCGACATCCGCTGCCCCAACGCCCGGTCCTGCCCGGCGCAGTTGCGGGAGCGGGTGTTTCACATCGCCGGCCGCGGTGCACTGGATATCGAAGGCCTCGGATACGAGGCGGGCGTCGCACTGCTGAAGGCCGACGTCATCGCCGACGAGGGTGACCTGTTCGACCTGACCGCCGACGATCTGATGACATCGG
>JAIOQK010000228.1 GCA_021413425.1 Mycobacterium sp. | reverse complement strand
CGCCCTCGCTGCCTAAGCGACGGTGTGTCTGTCAGCCCGGGAGCGCCCTCGGCCCGGAGCCTGGCATCAGCTAGAGGGACAAACCGTTAAGTCCGGTCGCGGGATCTAGCGGGACATCAAACAGCGACTGGGATCGTCATCCTGACTTGTTCGCGTGAGCAGGAGATCCAAGTAGAGACATAGCGAACTGCGCACGGAGAAGTCTTGAGGGAATGCCGTAGGACCCGGGTTCGATTCCCGGCAGCTCCACCACAGCAGGTCAGGCCGAAAGGTCTGGCCTGTTTTGTGTCTGGTCAACATCGGGGCTGGCGTCCGATTTCTTGTTATCGAAACTTGGATAATTTTTGCCATCCGGCGCCAGGCAACCGGGAATCTGCCAAGCGATCCACCGAATTTGATTGTCAGTCGTCGGTGATTGCGTAGTTGGCAACGTTGCTGCAGTGCGCTAAAGCGAGCGTCGGATCACCGGTTTGATTTCCGCACTACGGACACCGATGACCTGCGTTAGCATGTCGTCGATTTATCGGTTTCGTGGTGATGGTGGGCCGGTTAGATGATGCAGTCGTTGTCAGTGAGTTCCTGGTTGGTTCTGAATCGGGCATGGGCGGTGACTCCGCGGCGTTCATCGACCGGCGTGATGCCGATACTTTTCGTGGGACGGGTCGGTGCGTTGGCATTGGCCTTAGGTGTGGGGTGGGCGATGAGCCCTGCACCGGTGGCCTGGGCGGATACCTACGGCTCGGCAGGCGCGGGGTCGGGCTCGGCGGGTTCCCCCGCCCGGCCCGAGCTAGGTGCGGCGCAGAACGTAACCAAGCGGTCCGCAGTCCGCGGTGGTCCGTCCGGAAGCGGTACTTCGGCACCCAACGATAGTCGCTCCGCGGCCGAGGCCCGCGCCGCGAGAGCCGGGGTGGTGACACGCGGTCTGTCGGCGTCGGCGGGCCGAGAGCGCTCCAGTGCGGCCGTGGCCGACTCGGACCTGGTGGCGGCCTCGGGGGCGGTAGTGGCGGTGCCGCCCGCGGTGGGGTCGTGGCTGGGTTCGGGCGGCGGTGGCGGTGATGTGCCCGCGGCCGCCCCATTTGTGTGGTCGGTGGCGGCGGCCTCGCGGCGGGAACTCGTCGGTGGTGTGGCGGCCTCGCCGGTGGTGGCATCGGCTTTGGTGGGCGCGGTGGCGAATCCGGTCACTGATTTCATCCGGATCTTCATCGGGGATGGGACGGCATCGAATCCGGATGCCGGCTTGCTGATTGGTAACGGTTACAGCTGGACGGCGTCGTCGTGTGTCGGCACGAGCGCCTGCAACGGTGGTAACGCCGGGCTGCTGTTCGGGTACGGAGGTAACGGTTTCAACGGTGGTGACGGCGGCAACGCAGGATTCTTCGGTGGTGTCCCGGGACGGGGTGGGGACGCCTCGCCGCTCTGCGCGACGGGCTGCGACGGCGGCCGCGGCGGTGACCGCGGCCTGTTCGGTGTCGGCGGCGACGGCGGGGCCGGAGCCAACGGCAGCACTGGCGGCGGCGGAGGGCGCGGCGGTTGGCTCATCGGCGACGGCGGCGACGGCGGGGCCGGTGGAGCATCCGCGGTCATAGGCGGTGACGGTGGTGCCGGCGGCCCCGGTGGCGATGCGGGGTTGTTGTCGGTATGGGGCGAGGGCGGTGCTGGTGGTTCCGGTGGTGCGGGCGGGCCGGGCAACGGTGGGCTGGTCGGCGGCACCGGCGGTGTCGGGGGTAGCGGCGGTGCGGGGAGTTGGGTGCTCGGGCGCGGTGGCGCCGGCGGCACGGGCGGCTCGGGTGGAGTCGGTGTGGCCGGCCTCGCCGGGATCGATGGTGCGCCAGGCCTGACGGCAGGCGCCTCCGGGGGCCACGGCGGGAACGGCGGGAACGGCGGAACCGGCGGCGCGGGCGGCCAAGGCGGCACCCCGGGCACCGCGCGCACACTGTTGTTCTTCCAGCAGGCCGGCGTCAACGGTGACGGCGGCACAGGCGGTGCCGGCGGAAGTGCCGGACGTGCCGGCAACGGCGGCGCCGGTGCGGCCGGTGACGCGGCGAACCCGAACGGCGGCGCCGGTGGCAATGGCGGCGATCTGGGTACCGCAGGCGCGGGTGGCCCAGGTGGAGCCCCGGGTGTGGGTGGTCAGGGCGGCGTGCGAGGCGCGGCGGGGTTGGACGGAACCCCCGCGGCCCGCAGCGGTGATGGTGGTGCCGGCGGGCCCGGGTACGGCGCAACCACCGCGGGAGCGGCTGGTGGCAACGGCGGTGCCGGGGGCAACGGCGGCGCGTATGGCAACGGCGGCGCAGGTGGTGCCGGCGGTGACGGCGGAGTGGGCACTACGGCGGTTGTCGGCGGGAGCGGCGGTAATGGCGGTGCCGGCGGACGCGGCGGCGTGGTCGCGGGTAACGGCGGTGCCGGAGGTGCCGGAGGTGCGGGCGGAAATGGTGGCCGGGGTGCGGATGGCAGCAGCCCCGGAACTCCTATCGTCTCGACCACAGTGACTGTTGGCGTCAATCCCTATGCGGTGGCAGTGGCCCCAGACGGCAAGGTCTATGTCGCCAACATCGGTAGCAACCAGGTCTCGGTGATCAATCCCTCAAGCAATAACTCTGTCACGAACCTGGGTGGCAATGGCGTACTGGACCGGCCGGCGGGCGTAGCGGCGGCGGCCACCGGATTGGTCTACGTCACAAGCTTCATCGGGAACTTCGTTTCGGTGATCAATCCGGCCAACAACAATTCGATCACTCGATTGAACGGATTCAGCGCGCCATTCGGCGTCGCGGTAGCGCCGGCCTCGGCGCCCAACGGCGGCAGGGTCTATGTCACCAACCAAAACGGAAACTCCCTGTCGGTGATCAACCCCGCGAACAACAACTCGATCACAACGCTATTCAGCGGGACCTTCAACTCCCCGCGCGGCGTCGCGGCGGGATCGGATGGGAAAGTCTATGTCGCCAACTATGCGGCGGGCGGGGGCACGCAGGTCTATGTCATCGACACCGCGAACAACAACGCGATCACCGCGATCCCCGGCTTCAACGGTCCGTGGGGTGTGGCGTTGGCCCCCAACGGAAAGGTCTATGTCACCAATTTCACCGGCAACTCGGTGTCGGTGATCAACCCAGCCGCCAACAACTCCGTCACCACCTTCACCGACGCCGGGTTCAACGCACCCAACGGGGTCGCGGTGGCCGCTGACGGCACCGTGTACGTCACCAACTCCGGCACCAACACACTGTCGGTGATCAATCCAGCGAGCAATGTGGTGGCGGCCACGGTCACGGTAGGGGCGAGCCCACATGCAGTGGCTGTGGCGGGTGCCGGCACGTTCTATGTCGCAAACAACGGGACTGGGCAGAACTCGGTATCAGTTCTCGCGCCGACCGCGCCATCCGGAGGGCCCGGAGCCAACGGCGGCAGGGGTGGGGATGGCGGCATGGGGGGCGCCGCGTTGGCAGCGTCGGGCGTCGGCGGCAGGGGCGGTGACGCCGGCAGCGGCGGCCGGGGCGGCGATGGCGCTTCGGGTGTCGGCGGCGGCACGTCATCCAATGGTGGCAATGGTGGCAACGGTGGGGTGGCCGGCAGCGGCGGTGTCGGCGGAGCCGGCGGCAGTTCCACGTCTGGTCCTGCCGGTAGCGGCGGTCGCGGCGGGACGGGAGGCAACGGCGGGAACGGAGGCAACGGTGGCAACGGTGGCAACGGCACCGCCGGATCGCCAAGCCCAGGGGCGGGCGGCACCCAGGGGCTCGGTGGCGGTGCGGGATCCGGGGGAGTTGGCGGACCATCTGGCACGGGAGCCAGTGGCGGCATGACGGGAGCCAACGGTGGTTCCGGAGTGCTGGGCATAACGGGTAGCCCCGGACTACCGGGAACCCCTGGTTAGCCGTCCACGATGCATTGTTGACGCCGTCAACAACTCCCAAGTTCCCGCAGGTGTATTCGCGTCGTCTGACGTAGTCTCACGTCACCTGATCCGGCATTTCTGCAGCTCAAGGCATTTTCGCGAGCGGGTTCGATTCCCGGCAGCTCCACCAAAGCAGAAGGCCAGGGCCACAAGCCCTGGCCTTCTTTGTGTCTCGGCAGCTGTCAGGGATCCGGTGGCCCCAACATCTCCGAGAGCAGTGTCTCGGTGAGTTCGTAGGCTTTGGCGCCATCGCGGGCGGTGAGTGCCGCGGCGAGCTTCAGCCGTGCTGCGCGATCTCCTCGCACCTCTGCGGTGGCATTCAGAAAGGCCTCGCGGCTGGCCTCTCGGACTACGCGATTGAAGGTGTTCAGC
>JAIOQK010000227.1 GCA_021413425.1 Mycobacterium sp. | reverse complement strand
GGCACTGACCGTCGCACCCGGGCGTAGATCGGTCGCTGCGACCACGACATCAAGGTAGGTTCCGGCCGGGTCGGGCCGCAGCGCCGATGCCGCCGCCAGCATCACCAGCAGGCCCGCGGCGACGCGGCGGGCCTGGACGGTGCGGGCGAAGTCGGGACGCAGCCACGCCGAAAGGCGTTCGGGGATCGTGGGATTGAGTGAAGTGGGGCTCAGTGAACTGCGGTTGGGTGAACTGCGGTTGGGTGAATTGCGGTTGGGTGCATTGAGATCGGGCCACCCGCGCATGCCCCCACCGTAGGGAGCCCGACGCCGGCGGGAGTGCGCCTGACGGCCCCCTGTGGATAACCGCTAGCTGGAACCGGCCGCCGCGGGGGCGGGGGATGTGCTCGAGCCCCCGGAACTGGAGCCGCCGGAACCGGAGCCCTCGGACTTCGAGGAGCCCGACGCGGCGGAGGTACTCGACGACGAATCGGCGGACTTCTCGGACTTGTCGGCTTTCGGCGCGGCCACATCCGCGCCCGACCCCGCCGAACTCTTCTGCGGCTCGCGGCTGTCGGTGCGGTAGAAACCGCTGCCCTTGAACACGACGCCGACGGAGTTGAAAAGCTTGCGCAGCCGACCGGAGCACTTCGGGCACGCGGTCAGGGCGTCGTCCGTGAACGCCTGCACCTCGTCGAACCTGTGGTCGCACTCGGTGCACGCATAGCTGTAGGTCGGCACATGAACCTCCGGGAACGCCAATGATCTCGTTAGCACTCTATCTCGCCAAGTGCTAGAACCGCCATCCGCCGGCGGTCATTCCCGCAGCCGCACCACACCCGCCGCCGGCGTCAGCACATGGGTCATTCGGACGTCATGGGGTTCGCTCGGCAACTCGTCGAGGACTTCGTCGTCGCGCACCACCGCCACCAGCCGGGTCCGTGGTCCGCACAACGCCAGCGAGCGATCGTAGAAGCCGCCGCCACGCCCCAGCCGCACCCCGGATCGGTCGACGGCACGTGCGGGCACCAGCACCACCCCGGCCCGGGCCACCTCGTCGGCCGGTAACCACGGCTGCGGCGGTTCCCGCAGACCGAACCGGGCCGGCACAAGCGTGCCGGGCACGTACCGGCCCCACTGCAGCGGCAGGTGCCCGCCGGCGGAGTCGGTGCGCGCGACCGGCAGCAGCACCTCATCGCAAAGTTCAAGCAGCCGCGTCGCCATGGCCTCCGAGCCCGGCTCGGTCCCCACCGGCAGGTAGGCGCACACCACCCGGGCGCGGGCGACCACCTCCGGGAGGTGGTCGCACAGCTGCTGGGCCTCGGCGTCATGAAGCGCGGTGGGCAGCTGCCGTCGGGCGGCCAGCAATCGCGCCCTGTGCTGCGCTTTTGGATCGGCCGTCACGGCCTCCACTGTGACAGCGCCAACGCCATCGCGCCATCCCGGGCAGCCGCTAGGGTAACTGCGGTGACCACACGGCAGCAGGTGTCGGTACCGCGCACGGCCATCGTGCCGGCGGCCGGTCTGGGCACCCGGTTCCTGCCGGCCACCAAGACCATCCCCAAGGAGCTGCTCCCGGTGGTGGACACCCCCGGCATCGAACTGGTCGCCGAGGAGGCCGCCGAAGCCGGCGCCGAGCGCCTGGTGATCGTGACCGCCGAGGGCAAGGACGGTGTGGTGGCCCACTTCGTCGAGGATCTGGTGCTCGAGGGCACGCTGGAGGCGCGCGGCAAGAAGTCCATGCTGGAGAAGGTGCGCCGGGCCAGCGCCCTGATCAAGGTCGAGTCGGTGATCCAGGACGAACCACTGGGTCTCGGTCATGCGGTCGGCTGCGTGGAACCGGTACTCCTTCCCGACGAGGACGCGGTCGCGGTGCTGCTGCCCGACGATCTGGTGCTGCCCAGCGGAGTTCTGCTGGCGATGGCCAAGGTGCGTGCCGAATACGGCGGCACCGTGCTGTGCGCCATCGAGGTCACGCCCGAGGAGATCAGTGCCTACGGCGTGTTCGACGTCGAGCCCATCCCCGGCGAGCCCAGCCCGGACGTCCTGCGGGTCAAGGGGATGGTGGAGAAGCCGAAGACCTCCGAGGCCCCGTCGCTGCTCGCCGCGGCCGGCCGCTACATCCTGGACCGGGCCATCTTCGACGCGTTACGCCGCGTCGAACGCGGAGCCGGTGGAGAGATTCAGCTGACCGACGCCATCGCCCTGCTGATCGCCGAGGGTCACCCCGTGCATGTGGTGGTTCACCGTGGCACCCGACACGACTTGGGAAATCCCGGCGGCTATCTCAAGGCTGCGGTTGACTTTGCCTTGGACCGTGACGACTATGGCCCGGATTTGCGGCGATGGTTGATGGCACGGCTCGGCATGACCGAACAGACCCGCTAGCGGGCGCGGGCCCGCGCCAGGGCTCGAGTGAGAAAGGCGCGCTGTGCGTTCGGTGGAGGAACAACAGGCCGCGGT
>JAIOQK010000226.1 GCA_021413425.1 Mycobacterium sp. | reverse complement strand
GGCAGCGGGATGCCCTCGGCGCCGATGTAGGCCCAGATGTCGTACTCGGTCCAGTTCGACAGCGGGAAGACCCGGATGTGCTCGCCCTTGCGATGCCGGCCGTTGTAGAGGTTCCACAGTTCGGGCCGCTGGGCTTTGGGGTCCCACTGGCCGAACTCGTCGCGGAAGCTGAACACCCGCTCCTTGGCGCGGGCCTTCTCCTCGTCCCGGCGCGCCCCGCCGAACGCCGCGTCGAAGCGGTTCTTGGCGATGGCACGCAACAGCGTGACGGTCTGCAGCGGATTGCGCGACGGGCCGTTGTCGACCACACGGCCCGCGTCGATGTCCTCCTGCACGCTCGCGACGACCAGTCGCAGGCCGTGCCGGGCGACGAGCTCGTCGCGGGTGGCGATCACCTCGTCGAAGTTGTGGCCGGTGTCGACATGCATCACCGGGAACGGCAGCCGCCCCGGCGCGAAGGCCTTGATCGCCAGATGCAGCATGACGATGGAGTCCTTGCCGCCGGAGAACAGCAGCACCGGCCGCTCGAACTCGGCGGCCACCTCGCGGATGATGTGAATGGCCTCGGCCTCCAGCACGCGCAGTTGGCTCAGTTCGTACTGTCCCGGCGCGGGATGGACGAGGGTCTGCTCGGACATGCTTCCCCGTAAAGTTGGTCGAATTTACCTAGATTACCTAGTTAGGTCAAACTGTAGACAGCGCCCACAGGTGGTGTCAATGCTCCCGCGCACGCGCCCAGATCGCCCTGGGGGTCGTGGAATCCGTCCAGCGGACAGCCCCCAGGGCGATCTCGGCGGGGAGTTAGATCGTGACTTCGCTGAGCTTTCCGGTCGCCACGTCGAAGACGAAGCCGCGCAGGGAGGTGTGCTTGGTGACGAACGGGCTGTTCTCGATACGCCGCAGCGACTGGCGGACGTCCTCCTCGATGTCACCGAAGGCCTCCGCGGCCCACTCCGGCTTGATGCCGGTCTCGGCCTGGATGTCGCGCTTGAAGTCGTCGTCGGTGAAGGTCAGCATGCCGCAGTCGGTGTGGTGGATCAGGATGATCTCGCGGGTGCCCAGCAGACGCTGGCTGATGGCAAGCGAGCGGATCTCGTCGTCGGTGACGACGCCGCCGGCATTGCGGATGACGTGGGCCTCACCCTCGCCCAGCCCGAGGATCCCGTAGACGTTCATCCGGGCGTCCATGCACGCCACGACCGCGACGTGTTTGCTCGGCGGTAGTGGCAGCGGGCCGGAGAAGGTCCTCGCGTAGTCGGCGTTGTTGGCCAGGTACTCGTCGGTGACGCTCACGGGGTCTCTCCTTGTCGGTGACGAACGATCGGCGACGCACGGATCGGCCCGATAGTAGCGACACCGCCCGCCGAGAGCATCGTCCGGAATCGCCCTGATCGCAAAGGGGCGACCGCACCGTCACGCTACGGTCAGGCAAGGGGGCCCGACCGGCCGAACGGGGAGGCATACATGACCGAACTCCCGGAGTGGGTTCGCCGCCTGGACCTGGCCCCACACCCCGAGGGCGGGTGGTTTCGCGAAACCTGGCGTAGCGAGACGACTCTTGACCACACGGCGTTGCCGCCGCACTACGACGGCCCGCGCAGCGCCGGCACAGCCATCCTGTTCGTGCTGATGCCCGGCCAACGATCGGCCTGGCACACGGTGCGTAGCGCGGAATTGTGGCTGTACCACCGGGGCAGCCCGCTGGTCCTGGAGCACGGCCCCGACCTGCAGACTCCGACTCGGACGGTGTTGGGGTCCGACGTCGAAGCGGATCAGCATCCGCAGGTCCTGATTCCGCCGGGGCACTGGCAACGCGCCCGGCCGGATGGAGCCGAACCGAGTCTCGTCAGCTGTGTCGTGGTGCCCGGCTTCGACTTCGCCGACTTCCGACTCGAACCGTGATCGAGGCGGCGCACGTGCCTGCCGCGGATGAACACCGTCCATCTCCTACCCTGTCTTGCATGCGACGAACGGGCCTGCGGTGACCCGCTTCCTGGCACGCCGGTTCGCCAACTATGTGGTGCTGCTCGGGCTGGCGTCGTTTCTCACCTTCACCCTGACCTCCTACACCTTCACCCCGCTCAACAGCCTGCTGCAGCGCAATCCGCGTCCGCCACAGGCCGTGATCGACGCCAAGGCCGTCGAACTCGATCTCGACAAGCCGATACCGCTGCGCTACGCCCACTGGGTCTCCGGCGCGGTCCGCGGCGATTTCGGCACCACCGTCGCCGGCCAGCCGGTGGCCGACGAACTGGGGCGGCGCATCGGGGTGAGCCTGCGGCTGCTGGTGATCGGTTCGGTGCTCGGCACGGTGATCGGGGTGGTGGTCGGCGCCTGGGGTGCGATCCGGCAGTACCGCCTCTCCGACCGGCTGAGCACGGTGCTGTCACTGCTGATCATCAGCACACCGACGTTCGTTCTGGCCAACCTGCTCATCCTGGCCGCCCTGCAGGTGAACTCGGTGCTGGGCGTGCGCGTCTTCGAGTACACCGGCGAGACGTCCCCGGATGCGGTCGGCGGGGCGTGGAACCAGCTCATCGACCGCGCGCAGCACCTGATCCTGCCCACGATGACGCTGGCCCTGATGGCCATCGCCGGCTACAGCCGCTATCAGCGCAACGCGATGCTCGACGTTCTGGGCCAGGACTTCATCCGCACCGCGCGCGCCAAAGGCCTGACCCGGCGGCAGGCGTTGTTCAAACACGGCCTGCGCACCGCACTGATCCCGATGGCGACGCTGTTCGCCTACAGCGTGGCGGGTCTGGTCACGGGTGCGGTGTTCGTCGAGAAGATCTTCGGCTGGCACGGCATGGGCGAATGGGTGGTGACCGGAATCTCCACCCAGGACACCAACATCATCGCGGCGATCACCCTGTTCTCCGGTGCGGTGGTGCTGCTCGCCGGTCTGCTCTCCGACGTGATCTACGCGATCCTCGACCCCCGGGTTCGGGTGACATGAGCACCGAGATCGCCGCTGAGGAAGGACAATTCGTCTCCCGCCGCACACTGGTGTTCCGCCGGTTCCTGCGCAACCGCCTCGCCGTCGCCTCGCTGGTGATCCTGGTGCTGTTGTTCATCGGCTGCTACGCGGTGCCGCCGCTGCTGCCCTACTCGCACACCGATCTCGATTTCTATGCGCTGCAATCCCCGCCCAGCCCCGAGCATTGGTTCGGCACCAACGCCATCGGGCAGGACCTGCTGGCGCAGGTGCTGCGCGGCATGCAGAAGTCCATGCTGATCGGCCTGTGCGTGGCGGTCATCTCGACGCTGATCGCCGCGACCGTCGGCGCGATCGCGGGGTTCTTCGGCGGCTGGCGGGACCGCACCCTGATGTGGCTGGTGGATCTGCTGCTGGTGGTACCCAGCTTCATCCTGATCGCCATCACCACCCCGCGCACCAAGAACTCCGCCAACGTCACGCTGCTGATCGTGCTGCTGGCCGCGTTCAGCTGGATGATCAGCTCCCGGATGGTGCGCGGGCTGACGATGAGCCTGCGGGAGCGCGAGTACGTCCAGGCCGCTCGCTACATGGGAGTGTCGAACCGGCGCATCATCGCCCGCCACATCCTGCCCAATGTGGCCTCGATCCTGATCATCGACACCGCCCTCAACGTCGGGATGGCGATCCTGGCCGAGACCGGTCTGAGTTTCCTCGGTTTCGGCGTGCAGCCCCCGGACGTCTCGCTGGGCACGCTGATCGCCGACGGCACTAAGTCGGCGACGACGTTCCCCTGGGTGTTCCTGTTCCCGGCCGGTGTTCTGGTGCTGATCGTGCTGTGCGCCAACCTGATCGGCGACGGGCTGCGCGACGCTCTGGACCCCGCCAGTGCGAACCTGCGACCACGGCACAAGGTGGCCAAGCCGTGACCGGGCCGCTACTCCAAGTCGACGACCTCACCGTCACCTTCCCCACCGACGGCGGCGACCTGAGCGCCGTCCGCGGCCTGAGCTACCAGGTCCACACCGGCGAGGTGGTGGCGATGGTCGGTGAGTCCGGCTCGGGCAAATCCGCCGCGGCGATGGCGGTGATCGGCCTGCTGCCGGAGTACGCGGCGGTGTCCGGCTCGGTCCGGCTCGGCGGCACCGAACTGCTCGGCATGGCCGACGCCGAGATGTCGCGCATCCGGGGTGCGCGCATCGGCACGGTGTTCCAGGACCCGATGTCGGCGCTGACACCGGTCTACACCGTCGGCGACCAGATCGCCGAGGCGATCACGGTCCACCACCGCGACGTCGGCAAGGCCGCCGCCCGCGCCCGCGCCGTGGAACTGCTCGAACTCGTCGGCATCGCCCAACCCGCCGCGCGGGCACGGGCGTTCCCCCACGAGCTGTCCGGCGGCGAGCGCCAGCGGGTGGTGATCGCGATCGCCATCTCCTGCGATCCGGATCTGATCATCTGCGACGAACCCACCACCGCCCTCGATGTCACTGTGCAGGCGCAGATCCTCGACGTGCTCAAGACCGCGCGTGACGTCACCGGCGCCGGGGTGCTGATCATCACCCACGACCTCGGCGTGGTCGCTGAGTTCGCCGACCGGGCGCTGGTGATGTACGCCGGCCGGGCCGTCGAGAGCGCCTCGGTGC
>JAIOQK010000225.1 GCA_021413425.1 Mycobacterium sp. | reverse complement strand
CCCGAATGCGATGAAGACGATCGCCGCCGGCAACACCGTGTTCACCAACGTGGCTCTCACCGACGAGGGCGGGGTGTGGTGGGAGGGCCTGGAAGGCGACCCGCAGCACCTCGTGGACTGGAAGGGCAATGACTGGACGCCTCAGTCCGGCGAGCCTGCCGCACACCCGAATTCGCGCTACTGCACCCCGATGTCGCAGTGCCCCACGCTCGCCCCGGAGTGGGACGACCCACAGGGCGTGCCGATCTCGGCGATCTTGTTCGGTGGCCGCCGCAAGACCACCGTTCCGCTGGTGACCCAGGCCCGCGACTGGCAGCACGGGGTGTTTATCGGCGCCACTTTGGGCAGCGAGAAGACCGCTGCCGCCGAGGGGCAGGTCGGCGCCATCCGCCGCGACCCGATGGCCATGCTGCCGTTCCTCGGCTACAACGCCGGTGACTACTGCCAGCACTGGCTCGATCTGGGCAAGAACGCCGATGAGTCCAAGCTGCCGAAGATCTTCTTCGTCAACTGGTTCCGCCGCGGCGGCGACGGCCGCTTCCTGTGGCCGGGCTTCGGCGAGAACAGCCGCGTGCTGAAGTGGATCATCGAACGGGTCGAGGGCAAGGCCAACGGGGTGTCCACCCCCATCGGCACCGTCCCCGGCGCGAACGACCTCGACGTCAGCGGGCTCGATGTGGACGAGGCCGACGTCACCGAGGCACTGGCCGTCAACGCCGACGAGTGGCGGGCCGAACTTCCCGATATCGAGGAGTGGTTCGCCTTCATCGGCGAGAAGCTGCCGTCGGGTATCCGCGACGAGTTCGAAGCCCTCAAGCAACGCCTGGCGGACGGTTGATCCGCGGCGCATGCAGATCCGCGAGCATGCCGAGGCCACTCCCGACAAGCCGGCAGTAATCCTCTACCCGTCCGGGACTTCTCTGACCTTCGGTGAACTCGAGTCGCGCGCCAACCAGTTGGCGCACCTGTTCCGCCGGCATGGACTGCGCGAGGGCGACGCGGTCGCGATCCTCATGGAGAACAGCGAGCACTTCCACACCGCGATGTGGGGGGCACGCCGAGCCGGTCTGTACTACGTGCCGATCAACACCCACCTGACGGCCGCTGAAGCCGCGTACATCATCGACAACAGCGCGGCCAAGGCGGTCATCTCCTCCGCCGCACTGCGGCCGGTCCTCGAAGGCCTGGCCGAGCACCTGCCCGCCGGACTGCCGGAGTTGCGGCTTATTGCCGGCGGCAGTCTCGACGGTTGGTTGCCTTATCCTGAATGTGCTGCGGATCAACCGGTTACGCCGATCGACGACGAGATCGAGGGTGACCTGCTGCAGTACTCGTCGGGCACGACCGGCCGACCCAAGGGAATCAAGCGGCCGCTGCCGCACCTGCCGCCGTCGGAAGCCCCGGGCTTGATGACCGCACTCGTCTCCATCTGGGCCAACCCGGACGGGATCTACCTCAGCCCGGCTCCGCTCTACCACACCGCCCCCTCGGTGTGGTCGATGACATTTCAGGCCGCCGGTATCCCGGTGGTCGTGATGGAACGCTTCGACGCCGAGGGCGCCCTGGATGCCATTGCGCAACATCGGGTGACGCACGGGCAATTCGTCCCGGTGATGTTCACCCGGATGCTCAAACTCCCCGCAGAAGTGCGGGAGGCCTATGACGTCTCGAGTCTCGAACGGGTCATGCATGCCGCCGCGCCGTGTCCGGTGGAGATCAAGAAGCAGATGATCGACTGGTGGGGTCCGATCGTCGACGAGTACTACGCCTCATCCGAGGCGCACGGGTCGACGCTGATCTCCGCCGAGGAATGGCTGGAGCACCCCGGATCGGTGGGCCGGCCGATGGCCGGGGCCATCCACATCCTCGACGAGAACGGCGAGGAACTACCGCCGGGCGAACCCGGGGAGATCTACTTCGAGACCGCGGCCACCTTCGAATACCTCAACGACCCGGAGAAGACCGCGGCGTCGAGGAGCAAGCACGGCTGGCGCACCGTCGGCGATATCGGCTATCTCGACGACGACGGTTACCTCTATCTGACCGACCGGCGCCACCACATGATCATCTCCGGCGGGGTGAACATCTATCCGCAGGAAGCCGAGAACCTGCTCGTCAACCACCCCCGGGTGATGGACGCCGCGGTGTTCGGCATCCCCGACGAGGAGATGGGTCAGTCGGTCAAAGGTGTGGTGCAACTCGTTGACCCAGCCGAGGCCTCCGACGACCTCGCCGACGATCTCCTGACCTGGCTACGGGAGCGGTTGGCGCACTACAAGTGTCCGCGGTCGATCTCCTTCGAGGTGCAGTTGCCCCGCACCGACACCGGCAAGCTCTACAAGCAGAGCCTGATCGAGAAGTACTCGCGCTCAGATTCCGCCGCGCGAGACTAGCTGCGCGGCAATAACGTTGCGCTGGATCTCGTTGGTGCCCTCGCCGACGATCATCAGCGGTGCGTCCCGCAGATAACGTTCGACGTCATACTCGGTCGAATATCCGTAGCCGCCGTGGATGCGCACCGCATCCAGGGCGATCTCCATGGCCGACTCGGAGGCGAACAACTTGGCCATCCCGGCCTCCATATCGCAGCGCTGCCCGCTGTCGTACTTCTCGGCGGCGTAGCGGGTCAGTTGACGAGCCGCGGTCAACTTGGTCGCCATGTTGGCCAGATAGTGCCCGATAGCCTGATGACGCCAGATCGGCTGACCGAAACTCTCCCGGGTCTGCGCGTAGGCCAGCGCGTCCTCCAGTGCTGCGGTGGCCACGCCCAGTGCCCGGGCGGCCACCTGGATCCGGCCGGTCTCAAGGCCTTTCATCATCTGGGCGAAACCGTGGCCGGGTTCTCCGCCCAGCACCGATGCCGCCGGTACCCGGCAGCCGTCGAACACCAACTCGCACGATTCGACGCCCTTGTATCCCAGCTTGGGGAGGTCACGCGAGATGGTCAGCCCGGCGATCGGATCGCCGGGTGCGGACTCGACGAGCACCACCGAGATTCCGGCGTGCCGCGGGCTGGCCTGCGGATCGGTTTTGCACAACAGCGCGATCAGCCCGGAGCGCCGCGCATTGCTGATCCACGTCTTCGCTCCGGTGATCACCAACTCGCCGCCGCCGCTGTCGGGCACCGCACGGGCGACGGTCGTCATGGATTGAAGGTCCGAGCCGCCGCCCGGTTCGGTCAGCGCCATGGTGGCCCGCAGTTCGCCGGTCGCCATCCGGGGCAGATAGGCGGTCTTCTGCTGCTCGGTCCCGAACTCCTCGAGCAGCTTGGCGACCACGGTGTGACCGCCCATCGCGCCGGCCAGGCTCATCCAGCCCCGCGCCAGCTCAGCGGTGACATCGACGTAGCAGGGCATCGACACCGGCGAGCCGCCGTAACGCTCACTGATGGCCAACCCGAAGATCCCGATCCGCTTCATCTGCTCGATCCACGCGCCCGGGTAGGTGTCGGCGTGCTCGATCTCGCGCACCGTGGGTTTGACCTCACGGTCGACGAAGGCGCGCACCGTCGCCACCAGAAGGTTCTCTTCGGCGTTGAGTCCTGGCATGCAACCACGGTGACACACTTGTGTCTGTGACTCTGTACGGCCACCTCGGTGGCGGCGAACCCGGCGGTCCCTATTTTGACGACCTGGTGCTCGGCCAGGTCTTCGATTGGGCGCCGTCGATGACGCTGACGCCCGGAGTCGCCGCCGTCCATCAGCAGATCGTGGGCGACAGGTTGCGGATGGCACTCGACGCCGAACTCGCACACGCCGTCACCGGGATACCCGGCGCGCTGGCTCACCCCGCCCTGGTGTGCGACGTCGCCATCGGGCAGTCCACGCTGGCCACCCAACGGGTGACGGCGAATCTGTTCTACCGTGGCCTGTTCTTCCACCGGTATCCGGTGATCGGCGACACACTGTTCACCCGAACCCAGGTAGTCGGGCTCAAGCAGAACGGCGATCGACCCGGCCGGGCACGCAGTGGGCTCGCAGCACTGCGGATGACCACCATCGACCACACCGGCGCGTTGGTACTCGATTTCCACCGCTGCGCCATGCTGCCGTTGAGCCCGGGCGCAGCCGACACCGGTCATGCCGACGACCTGTCGCAGATGGGCGCTGAACCGATGACGGCCGCGGACCCGACGGGGCATTGGAATGCCGATGCCTTCCGTCACCGGGTACCCGGCCCGCACTTCCACGCAGATCTGGCCGGATCGGTGCTGCGCAGCAGTACCGACGTCGTCAGCTCCGCGCCGGAGTTGGCCCGATTGACCCTGAATATCGCTGCTGTGCACCATGATTCGCGTGCCGCGGGTGGCCGGCGCCTGGTCTACGGCGGACACACCATCGGACTCGCACTGGCCCAGGCGACCCGGATGCTGCCGAACATCGCCACCGTTGTGGGCTGGCGGTCATGCGATCACCTCGGGCCGGTCTACGAAAACGACCTGCTCTACAGCGAACTTCAGGTCGAGGCGGTGCGGGAACTGCCCGGGGACCGCGGCGGTGTGTTGAGCCTGCGTTCACGGGTGTTCGCGCTGGGTGATCATGGGGCCGATGCAGGCGAGGAGCACCGTCCGGTGCTCGACTGGCAGTTCAGCGTGCTGCATTTCTGAACCGTCCTGACGCGCGGGTAACCTGGAAGGCGAGCAAATCCCACAGGAGGGCCGGATGAATCACCCCGTGAGGGACACCGTCTACGGACCGGTGCGCGGTGCCGATGACGGCACGGCGATGTCATTCAAGGGAGTCCGCTATGCCGCCGCGCCGGTGGGCGAGTTGCGCTTTCGGGCGCCGGTGGCGCCGCAGCCGTGGACGGAGCCGGCGCAGGCAACCGACTTCGCCCACGCCTGCCCGCAGCTGCCGGTGCCGAACTTCCCCATCAACCTCGGTGCCGGCCAGGACGAGGACTGCTTGGCGCTCAACATCTGGGCGCCCTCGGGAAGCGCCCCCGGCGACGCCAAACCGGTCATGGTCTGGGTCCACGGTGGCGCCTACGTCCTGGGATCGGGCAGCCAGCCGTACTACGACGGTCGCCGGCTGGCGGCCGACGGCGACGTCATTGTCGTCACGTGCAACTACCGGCTCGGGATGTTCGGGTTCCTCGAGATTCCCGGCTTCGACACCAATGTCGGCCTCCGCGACGTCCTGGCGGTGCTGGGCTGGGTCCGCGACAACATCGCCGCGTTCGGTGGCGACCCGCAACGGGTCACGGTATTCGGCGAGTCGGCCGGCGCCGGGATCGTCACCACCCTGCTGGCGATTCCGCAAGCCCAGGGCCTGTTCTCCGCGGCGATCGCACAGAGTTCGCCGGTGACGTCGGTCTACGACCGCAGCCGCGCGCAACGGGTCACCGACGAGGTGCTGCAATTCCTCGAGATCGCTCCCGGGAACGAGCACCTGCTCGCCGAGGTCCCCGTCCCGGCGCTGCTGGCCGCCACCAAGAAGGTGTTCGACGAGGTACCCCTGCGCAACCCGGGCACGCTGGCCTTCGTGCCGATCGTCGACGGCGACCTGCTCAGCGATCACCCGGTGTATCTGGCGCGCGAGGGCAAGACGCACCCGGTTCCGCTGATCATCGGCACCAATAAGCAGGAAGCCAATCTGTTCCGGCTGATGCGCTCGCCGCTGATGCCGGTCACGCCGCGGGCGATCACCTCGATGTTCAACCAGATCGCCGGGGAGCAGCCCGATCTGCAGTTGCCCACCGAGGAACAACTCGGGTCCGCCTACGGCAAGAAGGGCTCAGCACGGCATGTCGGCATCGCCAGTGACGTCGGCTTCCGGATGCCGTCGGTGTGGTTCGCCGAGGGCCACAACGGGGTTGCACCGGTCTATCTGTACCGCTTCGACTACGCCTCGCCGCTGATGAAGTTGCTGCTCGTCGGCGCCGCCCACGCCACCGAATTGCCCTATGTATGGGGCACTCTCGGCGCGCCGCAGGACATGACACTCAAGCTCGGTGGTGCGAAATCGGCGAAGGCCGTCTCCAAGCGCATCCGCACCCGCTGGGTGAACTTCGCCGCCACCGCGAAGCCGACCGGGGCCCCCGGCGAACCGGACTGGACGCCGTATCAGGACAGCGACCGCGCCTGCCTCATCATCGACAACCACGACCGGATCGTCCACGACGTGGACGCCGAAATCCGTACCGCGTGGGGCAGCGACCCGGTGCACCTGCGCTAGAACCGGTTGCCCGCGAACGTCGCCGCCCGCTCACGAACCGCTGGGCAGGTCCCGGAACGCGGTGTCCTTGTAGGGCTCGGGTTCCCTGGGCAGGCCGAGCACCCGCTCGCCGACGATGTTGCGCTGGATCTGGTCGGTACCGCCGCCGATCGAGGTGAAATAGGCGTTGAGGGTGCGGAAGGTCACCGCGTCGCCGGTCGGGTGGTCCGCTCCGGAGAACATCGCCTCCGGTCCGACGATCTCGGTCTGCACCGCCGCCGTCTGGTGCAGGATGCGCGACATTGCGATCTTGCCCAGCGACATCAGGGCCGCTGCCTCGGCGCGGTCGGCGGTGGCCTTGGCCCGCCCGGTGTTCCACCGGTTGACGGCCGCGTAACCCTCGACGACCGCGATCCGCTGGCGGATGTGGGAGTCCGACAGCCGGCCGGCGTTGCGCGCCATGCCGATCAGGCTGTCGGTGTCCGGCTTGAGTTCGCCGCTGGAGCGCGAAGTCCGGGCCAGGTCGCCCATCAGCCGACGTTCATAGGCCAGTGCCAGTTGCAGGACCGGCCAGCCGCCGCCGGGTTCACCGATGAGGTTGGCGTGCGGCACCCGGGCATCGGTGATGAACACTTCGTTGAACTCCGACTCACCGGTGATCTGGTGGATCGGCCTGATCTCCACACCCTGCTGGCGCATCGGGAAGATGAAAAAGCTCACCCCCTGGTGCTTGGGCACATCCCAGTTCGTTCGGGCGACGAGTAGTCCGTAGTCGGCCGCCTTGGCGAACGATGTCCAGACCTTCTGACCGTTGATCACCCAGTCGTCGCCGTCGCGGTCAGCCCGGGTGCGCAGTCCGGCCAGATCCGATCCAGCCCCGGGCTCGCTGTAGAGCAGACACCAGCGAGTCTCGCCGCGGACCGACGGGGGAATCAGCCGACGTTTCTGGTCGTCGGTGCCGAGGTCGTGAACGGTGCAGGCCAGCATGTCGGCGCGGTCCTGGCCGGTTCCGCGCGCACCCACCGCGGCGAATTCCGCTGCCACGACGCGCGATTGCGGATCGGACAATCCGCGCCCGCCGAACTCCGGCTCCCAACTCGGTGCCGCCCAGCCGGCGTCGAACACCCGGTGTGCCCACTGAACCCGGTCGAGCTGGGGATCCCAGTTCTGCGCCAGCCACTGCCGCACCTCGGCACGGATCTCGTCGGTGTCCGTGTCTGTGCCGGTCATCAGCTCTGCTCCTTGAGTCGTACGTAGCGTTCCCGGTGCCAGGCCGGGTCGCCGAAGATCTGGGCGTCGGTGCGTGCCCGGCGCAGATACAGGTGTGCCGGATGCTCCCAGGTGAAGCCGATCCCCCCGTGCACCTGGATGGTGTTCGCCGCGACCGAGCAGAACGCATCCGAACAGTAGGCCTGTGCCAGCGCCAGATCGGCGAACCGGTCCGGCTCGATCCCGTCGAACGCCGCCGCGACGTGACGCGCCGCCGACAGCGCCGACTGTGCCTCCAGCAGCATGTCCACACACATGTGCTTGATCGCCTGGAAGCTGCCGATGGCCCGGCCGAACTGGTAGCGGGTGCGGGCGTAGTCGGCAGCCATCTGCATGCAGTGCATGGCGCCACCGGCCTGTTCGGCGATCAGCGCTACCGCCGCATGATCGAGCGTGGTGTCCAGCGCGGTGCGTCCGGCATCAACCGCGCCGATCAGGCGGGCCGGGGTGCCGTCCAGGGTGACCCGGGCCTGCCTGCGGGTGTGGTCCACTGTGTTCAGCGCCGACACCTCCATCCCGGCGGCCCGGCCTTCCACGGCGAAAATACCGGTGCCCGAGTCGGATTCGGCGTGGACGTAGAGCCTGTCGGCAATGGCGGCATCCAGCACGTAGGCCTTCTCACCGCTCACCTGCCAGCCGTCGCCGGTCCGCGTCGCGGCGGTGTCCGGATGTTGCGGCGGACGCGCGGAGCCGGACTCGGCGAAAGCCACCGCGGTGACAATCTCACCGGCCGCGATCCGCGGCAGCACATCAGCGCACTCGTCGGTGTCGTCGAGGGCCAGCAGAAGATACGGCGTGAGTACCGCGGTGGACAGGTATGGCGCGCACAGCAGCGCACGGCCCATCTGTTCGGCTACCACGGCCAGTTCGGCCGCGCCGGCGCCCGACCCGCCGAAGCGTTCCGGAATGATCAGGCCCAGCAGCCCCATCCCCGCGATCTCGCCCCACATCTCGGCGTCATGTCCGGTGTCGTCGGCCATTAACCGGCGCACCTCAGTCTGCGGGGAGCGTTTAGACATCAGGTCGGTGACGGCCGAAGACAGATCGATCTGTTCAGCGGTCAGCGCGGTGGACATACTCACTTCACCAGATCCAAGGCACGGCCCAGGCTCGCGCACTTGCTGTCGAAATAGGCCTGCGAGACAGCGGCTTTGGGGGCGATCCCGTCGAATCCGTGGAAAGCGCCGGGTACTTCGTGTACCTCGCATCGGACACCGGCGGCATTGAGACGCTCCGCGTAGGCCAGGTCTTCGCCGTGGAACAGGTCCAGCGTCCCGACACCGAGCCACGCCGGTGGCAAGCCCTCCAGATCCGTGCGTCGGGCCGGCACAGCCATCTGCGGGTCGGCACCGCCCAGGTACGACGCCCAGCCGAACCGGTTGTTCTTGGTGTTCCACAAACGGAAGCCGGGTCGGTCGAGCGCGGGGTCGATGGTTCTGTCATCGAGCATTGGATAGGACAGCACCTGCAGGACCGGTGTCACCTCACCCCGGTCCCGCGCTGCAAACGCCAGGGCCGCGGTCAGTCCGCCGCCGGCGCTCGCGCCGCCGATCGCGATGCGCGCCGGGTCGACCCCGGGCAATTCGGCCAGCCACGTCAGCACGCTATAGCAGTCCTCGAGCGGCACCGGGTACGGATACTCCGGAGCCAGTCGGTACCGGACCGCCGCGACGGTGACGCCCAACCGCTCGACGAACCGCCGGCACAGCACGTCATCCTGTTCGGGACTGCCGATCAGGTAGCCGCCGCCGTGAATCCACAGCAGCGCGGGGGTCTGGCCGGTCGCCCCCGCCGGCCGGTACAGCCGGGCACCGGCGCCGGACGCCAGCGTCAGCACCTCGACGCCGTCATCATCCGGCCGGCGCATGGTGGTCAGCCTCCGCACCAGCGGAAGGGCCCAGCGATGAATGGTCGGTGTGGGGATGAACCGTGCGACCCTGCGCAGTTCGGGGTGAATGTCCTCGTTGGGCATGGGCGTCATTATGCCGCTGGATACCATCGCCGGATGAGCGATGATGCCGGCACTGACGCAGTCCTGACCGAGAAGCGCGACCGAATCCTGATCATCACGATCAACCGTCCGGAGGCCAAAAACGCCGCCAATGCGGCGGTCAGTCACGGTCTGGCGGCGGCCATGGACACCCTGGACGACGATCCGGGCCTGTCGGTCGGCGTGCTCACCGGGGCGGGCGGGACTTTCTGTGCGGGCATGGACCTCAAGGCCTTCGCCCGCGGTGAGAACGTCGCGGTGAAGGGCCGCGGTCTGGGTTTCACCGAGCGCCCGCCGGCCAAACCGCTCATCGCCGCCGTCGAGGGGTTCGCGCTGGCCGGCGGCACCGAGTTGGCTCTGGCGACCGACCTGATCGTCGCCGCCCGTGACTCGGCCTTCGGCATCCCCGAGGTCAAGCGTGGACTGGTGGCGGCCGGCGGTGGGCTGTTGCGGCTGCCGCAGCGCATCCCGTACGCCATCGCCATGGAACTGGCACTCACCGGGGAGAACCTGCCGGCGCAGCGGGCCCATGAACTCGGTCTGGTCAATGCGCTCGCCGAGCCGGGTCACGCGCTGGAGGCGGCCATCGCTCTGGCCGAGCGGATCACGGCCAACGGCCCACTGGCCGTGGCTGCCACCAAACGCATCATCGTCGAGTCGCGCGGCTGGAGCCCCGAGCAGCAGTGGGCCGAGCAGACGAAGATCATCATGCCGGTGTTCGCCTCGAAGGACGCTCACGAGGGTGCGGTCGCCTTCGCCGAGAAGCGGGCGCCGAACTGGACCGGAACATAACGCCCTCGACCGGAACGGGATTCGCGGCGTTTCTCCGTGCGCCGCGATGACCTGCAGGTAGGGTCGACTTCTACCCTTACCGCTTACCAAAGGACATTTGTGCATATCTCTCTTCGTTCCCATCTGATCGCCGGCACCGCCGCGGTCGTTGCGGTGGGCGCCATCGCCGTAACCCCGGCCCCGGCGACGTCACTGACCCTGCCGTCGATCACTGCTTCACCGGTCACACTGGCCGCCTTC
>JAIOQK010000224.1 GCA_021413425.1 Mycobacterium sp. | reverse complement strand
CACCAGGTTCCGTTGCCCTTCAACGGTTTCGACTCCACCATCGCGGTGCGGAAACTGTAGGACTCCAGGCCGATGGCGACCATGAGGATGCCGATGGCAACCAGTGGTGCGCGCAGCGGCTCGGGGTGGCCGATCTTGTGGATCCCCTCGTAGATCGCGAAGACCGCGCCGAGGGTGAACAGCACCAGCGCAACCACGAAGGAGTAGAAGAACCGGCTCCGGCCGTAGCCGAACTGGTGCAGGCTGGTGGCCTCCCGGCGGGCCTGACGCTGACCGAACAGCAGCAGCGCCTGGTTGGAGGTGTCGGCGACCGAGTGCAGCGACTCGGCGAGCATCGACGAACTCTGCGTGATGAGGAAGCCGACGAATTTGGCGACCGCGATGCCGGCGTTGGCGAACAGCGCCGCCATGATCGCCCGGGTGCTACCGGAAGTCGACATCGCCTTACCCGCCCACGGTGGCGCGGAACAGTGCACTGGGCCGCGATGCCCGCAACCGGATGGGTCCGTCGTCGGCGGCGACCCACGCTGCGGATCCGCGGTCCATCTGCACCTCACTGGTTTCCCCGATGCCGGACTTCGCCCGCACCGTCACCGTTCCCTGTGTGCACACCAGGATCTGGGGGCCGTCGTGATGAGACGGGGCATCCACCTCATGGCCCAGGTCCGCTCCGTCGAGGGTGATGACCGACGCGGCGAATTCAGCCGCCGGTGTCTGGTAATGGCATTCGATACCGTCGCTACGGGTGGCCACATGCGCGTCGAGGACGGGTGTGAAGTCCAGGACGCGCAGCAGTTCGGCAACGTCGACGTGCTTGGGCGTCAACCCTCCGCGCAGCACGTTGTCGGAGTTGGCCATCACCTCCATACCGACACCGCGCAGATAGCTGTGCAGGTTGCCGGCGGCCAGGAAGATGCCCTGCCCGGGGGACAGACTGATCCGATTGAGCAGCAGCGCCGCCAGCACACCGGCATCGCCGGGGTACCGCTCGCCGAGTTCCAGAACCATCTGCGCTTCGGTGACGAATTCTTTTGCCCCCGAACGGATATAGCTCACCGCCGCTTCCAGCACCGCCGAAATCAGGGTGTCGATATCGGGTTGGGGCGCGGTGATCCAGGTGGTGAACAACGCACGCAGACCGGCCGCATCCGAGGCATCGTCGAGCAGTGCGATGTAGGGGTCCAGCGCCGGGACCGCCAGCGCCCGCAGCAGCGCCACCGAGCGCGCCGCCGGACGGAAACCCGCCAGCGCCTCGAAATCGCTGAGCGCCACGAGAAGTTCCGGCTTGTGGTTGCGGTCGCGGTAGTTGCGCAGCGGCGACGACAGCGGCAGTCCGATGCGGTCCTCGCGCTCGTAGCCCTCCACCGCCTGGCGGGCACTCGGATGAGCCTGCAGCGACAGCGGTTCACCGGCGGCGAGCACCTTCACCAGGAACGGCAATACATCGCCGAACCGGGTGCGTACCGCCGGCCCGAGTTGGCCGTCGGGATCGTCGCGGATCGCCTCCAGCAGCGACGCCTTCCCATCCGGGGTGTCGAGCAGGGCCGGGTCACCGGGATGAGCGCCCAGCCACAACTCCGCCTCGGGGTGCGCCGCCGGTGCCGGGCGGCCGGTTAACTCGGCGATCGCCGTTCTCGATCCCCATGCGTAGGTCCGGATCGCTCCGCGCAACAGGTGCACTCTCGGCTCGCCAACCGCAGGTACACGCCCGCCATCTCCAGTCGCAGCGCGAGGATGGCCAACTGCTGCTCGGCACTGCCGTTCTCCGCCGGCACCGACGCGTCCTCGCCCACATCCTGGGCGCCCACCAGATCGACGTCGTC
>JAIOQK010000223.1 GCA_021413425.1 Mycobacterium sp. | reverse complement strand
CCCCGTGGAACGTCGTCGTAGCCGGCGACCCGCGCTGATGATGCGGGCACCGATGTCGTCCGGTAGCCCTCGAGGACCTCGATCCCGAGGCCGTCATCGCAGAACAGCAGGATCTCCTCATGCCCGGTCACACCGATGCCTGTCAAACCGATGCCGGTCCACCCGAGGCCGCCCATCGGCCCGTAGCTCGCCTCGCTGGCCAGGCCCAGTGACAGGCCGGTGGTCTCCATTGCCAGCCGCGCCTTGCCACGGGCGGCGTCGGCGGCGGCACCGGGCCGCGGTCGCTCGCCGGTGAACGTGCCGAATCGGTCGGTGTCGAGCCGTGGCGGGGTGATCAGCCGGGCGTCGAGAACCTTACGGAACGCCGGCGCGAGCTGGTGCTGCTTGCCGTGTCGCGTTCCGACCGCGATGCGGGCTCGGTGATACGGCGGCCGGTTCGCCCGCTCAGCCGACTTCCTGGTGCTCATGGAGTACGTCGAGGATCTCGCCGATGCGATGTCCCCGCTCGACCGGGTGCCGCAGCGGCCGGTCGCCTTTGATCCGGTAGGTGTTGCGCCGGCCTTCCCGCAGCCGGTCGAGGTAGCCGGTCTCCACCAGATCGCTCACGATGCGCTGGGCTGCGCGTTCGGTGACCCCGACACGCTCGGCGACATCTCGGAGCCGGATGCCCGGGTCGCGTGCGATGCACAGCAGAGCATGGGCGTGATTCGTCAGGAAAGTCCACTCCGCCATGACAGGAGACTACTTCCTGTCCTGGGTTTATGGCCCAGTTACCGCGCCGATGCCCAACACCAGTCATGAGAATCATGATTCCAGAAGCTTGACACACGTAACTGTATACACGTAATTTAAATCGCATGTTCTCGATCATGAGTGTTGCTCTGGTGGCGACGGTAGCGGCGCCGCTGCCGGCAGCGGTCGCGGCATTGGCCGCCGGTTCACGCGCACCCCGTCCGATCGGCGTCCTGGGCGCCGCCGCCGCAGGCCTGGGCCTCCTCGGAACCGTGGCACTGACGATCGCGGCCGCCGCTGGCCGGCCGGTCCACGCCGCGCTGGGACCGCTTTCCCTCCCCGCCGACCGGCTGGCGGTGGTGCTGCTGCTGCTGGTGTTCGGAGTCAGCGCCATCGCCCAGGCCTATGCTGTGCGCTACCTGGCCGGTGACCCCCGGGCGTCCTGGTTCACCGGCGGCGCGGGCCTGCTCACCTTCGCCTCGGCCGGCCTGATGACCGTCGACACCCTGATCGGCCTGGCCTTCTTCTGGACGATGGCGGGCGCGGCGCTGTGCCTGCTGCTGGCGACGTACTGGCATCTGCCGGCCGCCCGCGATGGCGTGCGCCGCACCGTCACGGCCTTCGTCGTCGGCGATCTTGCGCTGTGGGCGGCGGTGGTGGTGGCCACCGCCACCTGGGGCCGCATAGACCTGCGGGCCGTGGAGCCGGGGCAGTTCAGCGGTGCCGCCGTCTCGGTGGTGGCCATCCTCGTCGTCGCCGCGGCGCTGTCGCGCTCCGCGCAGATTCCCTTCCACCGCTGGTTGCCGGCAACCCTGGCCGCACCGACACCGGTGTCGGCACTGCTGCACGCCGGGGTGGTCAACGCCGGTGGCATCCTGCTCATCCGCCTGGCCGCACTGACCGCCGACGACGCTGCGCGGGTGCTGACCATCGTCGCCGGAGCGGCGACCATGGCCTACGGCGCGCTCATCATGCTCGTCAAGCCCGACGTCAAGGGCGCGCTGGTGAACTCGACCACCGCTCAGATGGGCTTCATGATCCTCACCTGCGGACTGGGACTGTGGGCCGCCGCGGTGATCCACCTGGTGGCGCACGGCTTCTACAAGGCCACCCTGTTCCTCTCATCGGGTTCGGCGGTCGCGGCCGCACGCCGCCACGAGTTCGCCCCGCCGTTGCGCCACGTCAGCCGCAGCCGACAGGCCGAGTCCGCCGTGACCGCGGTCGCCCTGACGGCGCTGGCGCTGGCGGCCGCGCTCGCGGTGGTGGGGCTGCCGGCCGGTGACCACGCGGCGGAGCAGGCGCTACTGATCTTCGCCTTCGTCACCGGCACCGCGGCGATGTGGGGCTGGCTGCAGCGCCGGCCCGGGTTGGGTGGCGCGCTCAGCGGCGCGGCATTCCTGATCCCGGCCGCGGTGGCATACGTGGCGATCATTAACGCCCTCAGCGGTTTCCTGTCACCCGCACTGCCGCCGTCCACCCTCGGCCTGCCGGCGGTGTGGATCGTCACCGCCGTGGTGCTCATCACCCTTGGCGCTCTGGGTCTCACACGCTGGGCCCCGGCGGCCGACCGGCTGCACCGCATCCTCTACGTCAACGCGCTCGGCGCCGGCCACACTCCGGTCCGGCACCGGGTGCCTGCTGATCCCACGTCCGCTCAACTGACTCCGAGCCCGCTCGTGACCGCGGCCACCCCCGGGGACACCCCCGGGGACACCGCCGCAGACTCCGTGGCCATCCAGACCCGGCGCGCCCAACTGCGCACGGCGGTCACCCTCGCGGCCCGGGTGGTGCCCACCCACTACCCGCTGGAGACCTTCATCGCGGTCAACCCGCTGGCCGGACTGGAGGGGCTTCCGTTCGAGCAGGCGCTGCGGCGCGCCGGCGACCTCTACGGGATGCCGGGCACCCTGGGCGAGCCGGCCTTCCGGCAGCTGTACGCCCAGGGCCGGATCACCGACGCCGACCTGGATGGCGCCCTGATGCGCCGCTATCCGAATCTGGCCGCGGAGCGGGATCTGCGGGTCGGCGAGGCCACCATCAGCGCACTGGAGCTGCTGCGGGCAGATCTGCTGCACGGCACCGGTGCCCCTGCCCCGACCCGCCGTTTCCGCACCCGCTCCGAGGAGCAGGCGCCGGAGGTCGCCGAGGCCGTCGACGCGCAGACCTCGAAGTGGTGCTCGGCGTTCTTCGGCGGGGCGGCCTGGCCGATGCCCGACCGCGAGGACGGCTTCTACGCGGCCTGGCGGGGGCTGGCCGCCCGAGACCGTTCGGTGTCTCGCGCCGTGCGCGCGGACCTGCGCCGGGCGGCGCCGCGTCCGGACGACGCTGTCGCCGAGGCGCTGAATCGGCTGGGAGTCGATGACGAGGCGCGGATTCCGTACCTGCAGGCACACCTGACCCGGATGCCGGGCTGGGCGGCTCATGTGCAGTGGCGGTCCGGCCGCGGCGGCGGTATCGACGTGCTGGCGTACCTTGCCATGCGGTTGACCTATGAGGCGTCCATGCTGGCCCATCATCGCGGCGGCCGCCGCACCCGTGCCGAGGTACCCGCGGAACTCGCGCCCGCCCGTGCGCGGGCGGTCCGACTGCTCGATGACATCGGCCTGGTGACCGCCGGCGAGGACGAACTCGTCGCGGTGGCGCGGATCCTGACCGTCCTGCCGAGCACCGCTCGAGAAACTCTGTGGCAGAACGCTTTCGAGGCACACTACCGCGACCGGCTACTGGCGGAGTTGTCGATCCCGCGGCCCGCCCCCGCGGGTGAGGTGCACACCCAACTGGTGAGCTGCATCGACACCCGCTCCGAAGGTTTGCGACGCCACCTCGAGGCCCTCGGCGGGTACGAGACACTCGGCTTCGCCGGCTTCTTCGCGGTCGCCATCCGCTACACCGACATCCTCGGCGGGGCGCCCAGTGACCTGTGCCCGGTTCTGATCGCCCCCAACCACGACATCACCGAGACCCCGGTCCCCGACGCCGACGGTGCCGCCGCCCGGCAGATCGCCGGTGTCACCCGGATGGCCGGTGCGGAGTCGGCGTTCCACTCCGCCAAGGAGGCCCTCGCCGCGCCGTTCACCCTCGCCGAGGCCGCCGGATGGGCCGCCGCGCCGCTGTCGGCGGCCAAGACCCTCACCCCGGCGATCAGCGCCGGGATCCGGCGGCGACTGCGCGACGCGCTGGCTCCGGAGGCGCCGACGCAGATCGACCTGGCCGCGATGCCACACAACGAGCAGGTGCTCTTCGCCGAGGTCGCGCTGACCACCATGGGTCTGACCCAGGGGTTCGGCCGGCTGGTGGTGCTGTGCGCGCACGGCAGCACCACCGAGAACAATCCATATCAGGCGTCGCTGGACTGCGGGGCCTGCGGGGGACAGGGCGGTGCGCCCAACGCCCGCACCGCGGTGGCCATCCTCAACCGGCCGCAAGTGCGGGACGGACTGCGCAGCGCGGGTATCGACATCCCCGCCGAGACGCTGTTCGTCGCCGCGCAACACGACACCGCTGTCGACCGGGTGACGATTCTGGACCGTCACCTAGTCCCGGCCGATTACCTGGCGGACCTGCAACGGCTGGACCGCGACCTCGCGACTGCGGGTTCGCGGCTGGCGGCCGAGCGGTGCACGGTGCTGCCCGGTGC
>JAIOQK010000222.1 GCA_021413425.1 Mycobacterium sp. | reverse complement strand
GGCGTCCAGTCATTGCCCTTCCAGTCCACGAGGTGCTGCGGGTCGCCTTCCAGGCCCTCCCACCACACCCCGCCCTCGTCGGTGAGAGCCACGTTGGTGAACACGGTGTTGCCGGCGGCGATCGTCTTCATCGCATTCGGGTTGGAACTCCAGTTGGTGCCCGGCGCGACGCCGAAGAAGCCGAACTCCGGATTGACCGCGTACAGCCGGCCATCCTTGCCGAAGCGCATCCAGGCGATATCGTCGCCCAGCGTTTCAGCCCGCCAGCCGTCGATGGTGGGCTGAATCATCGCGAGATTGGTCTTGCCGCACGCCGACGGGAACGCCGCGGCGATGTAGTACGCCTTATTCTCCGGGGAGATCAGCTTGAGGATCAGCATGTGCTCGGCGAGCCAGCCCTCGTCGCGGGCCATCACCGAGGCGATGCGCAACGAGTAGCACTTCTTGCCCAGCAGCGCGTTGCCGCCGTAACCGGACCCGTAGCTCCAGATCTCCCGGGTCTCCGGGAAGTGGGTGATGTACTTGGTCTCGCTGCACGGCCAGGGAACGTCTGCCTGGCCGGCCTCCAGTGGCGCGCCCAGCGAGTGCAGCGCCTTGACGAAGAATCCGTCGTCGCCGATCTTCTCCAGCGCCGCCGCACCCATCCGGGTCATCGTGCGCATAGCGACGACGACGTACTCCGAGTCGGTGATCTCCACGCCCAGTTTGGGGTCCTCGGCGCCCAGCGGTCCCATGCAGAACGGCACGACGTACATCGTGCGGCCGCGCATGCACCCGCGATACAGCCCGGTCATGATGGCGCGCATCTCATCGGGCGCCATCCAGTTGTTGGTCGGTCCGGCGTCGACCTCACGCTCCGAACAGATGAAGGTGCGCGATTCCACCCGGGCGACGTCCGAGGGCTCTGAGCGCGCCAGGTAGGAGGTCGACTCCTCGGTGTCGGACAGCCGGATGAACGTCCCGGCGTCGACCAGTTTCCCGCACAGCCGCTCGTATTCCTGCTCGGAACCGTCGGCGAAGACCACTCGCTCCGGTCCGGTGAGTTCGGCGACCTCCCTGACCCAGGCCAGTAGCCCGGCGTGCTTGGTCGGCGCGCTGTCCAGACCGGGAATGGTCGCTGAGGTCATCGGTATCTCCCGCCTAGGATCTCGTTGCCGGACACCAGGCCGTCTCACCCGTCGCGGGCAGTCGGCCTTTCCCCAGCTGTTTGAAGAATAACGGGTGCCTGAAGCCCGTCGGTAACCGCCAGTATGTCCGACGTATCGCAGGTGCAATCGCGAACCGGCCGGGAACCCACCGCACGGGCCTCGGCGGCCAGCGCACGAGCGGCGAGGTGCTCATCGAGCGCCGCACGCAGCGCGGCGGTCAACTCGACCACCCAGCGATCCGCGGCGGCCCGCTCACAGAGCAGCCCGCGGGCTCGCACCACCGCGCCGCCGATCGTCACGCCCGCCGCGACGGCGCCGCCCAGCACCGCGCCGCCGGGCGGCAGAACCTCGATGAGCAGCCGGGCCGCGGTCAGCGCGGTTCCGGTGCCGAACCCCACCCCGATCAGCCAGGTCAACCGGTTCTCCAGGGCGGCGGTCCGGAGCATCGGCACATCGACCGCCGCGATATCGAACCCCGCGCCGGAGCCACCGAGATCGAAGTCGACGCCGTCCCGCAGCTCGCGGGCGAGCGCGGCCGCCCGGCCCGCGGCGCCCCGGGTGAACGCTGATGCCTGGCCGCGGCGCAGCGAACCGGCGTCGTCGCGCAGTTCGGTCCGCAACGCCGCGCAGCGGGTGCGAATCTGCCCGGCCAGCGTCACGCGCGCCTGCCGGAGCCGGGTGCGGCCCAGGGCGCCGTTCTGCGCTCCGGTGCGGGGCCCGGGGCCGTGCCGGCGCGCCCACAACCGCAGCAGACCGCGGGCCATGTCCAGGCCGCAGGCGGCATGCGTGGGCGTCACCGGCCCCTGGGCGTAGTGCCTCCAGCGGGCCGCCTGGCGAACCAGGTCGGCGGAGTCAGGAGCATCGGTGCTGACGACGGCGATCGGCATCCCGGCGCTGAGCAGCACATCTGCCGCGGCCCGCATCCGCGCCAACGCCAGGTCGTCGCCCGCGAGTATCTCGGCCAACTGCCCGCCCGACGGGCCGGCGGCCAGTTCGGCAAGGGTGGCCACCGCCGCGCTCATCCTGGTGAAATGCGCCACCGCCGGGCAGTCGGGCTTCGTCGTCATCACCGCGGCATGGTGGCAGCCGGCCGTATGTCGCGCGAGTCACCACCGAAGGCAACTGTTGGGTATCAATCTCGTCCGCGGTGATGGCCGCTCGGGCTTCATGGGCCACCATGGATCAATGCCCGATGCCGTGTCCACCGAGACGGCCCATCGCCACCGCCGGGTGACCAGCTTCCGTTCGCGTCGCTCCGCCCTGACCGACGCTCAGCAGGAGGTCTGGGATCGGCTGTGGCCCGCCGTAGGCCGCCGGGCCGACGACGCCGACGACGCCCAGGCCGCCGGAGCTTTGGCGCCGGGCATGTGGTTCGGACGGACCGCTCCGCTGGTTTGCGAGATCGGCTGCGGTACCGGCACCTCGACGCTGGCCATGGCTCAGGCCGAGCCCGGAATCGACGTCATCGCCGTGGAGGTGTACCGGCGCGGGCTTGCTCAGCTCCTCAGCGCGATCGACCGCGCGGGGGTGACGAATATCCGGCTCATCCGGGGCGACGCCATCGATGTACTGGAGAATTTGATCCAGCCGGCGTCGCTGACCGGGGTGCGGGTGTTCTTCCCCGACCCGTGGCCCAAAGCGCGCCATCACAAACGGCGGCTGCTGCAGCCGGCCACCGTCGCGCTGATCGCCGACCGGCTGCGGCCGGGCGGGGTCCTGCACGCCGCCACCGACCACGCCGGCTACGCCGAGCAGATCGCGCAGGTCGGTGACGCCGAGCCACTCCTTCGACGCGTGGCGCCCGGCCCGGATACCGCGGCGCTGCCCATATCGGTGCACCGGCCGATCACCAAGTACGAGACAAAGGCCCGGCAGGCGGGCAGCGCGGTGACCGAATTCCTGTGGGTGAGGCGACCATGACCGTGATCG
>JAIOQK010000221.1 GCA_021413425.1 Mycobacterium sp. | reverse complement strand
TGAGCTGATGGGTGGTGAGCACCACCGTGACACCGTCGCGCCGCAGCGCGTCGATGAGTTCCTACACCACCAGCCGCGCGTGTGCGTCCATTCCGGCGGTCGGTTCGTCGAGGAACACCAGTTCGGGCCGGCCGACGATGGCGCAGCCGAGCGCCAGCCGCTGCTGCTGGCCACCGGAGAGCCGACGGTAGGTGGTCTTGGCGGCGTCGGTGAGTCCGAGAGTGTCCAACAGCCAGGCCGGATCCAGCGGGCGGGCGGCGTAGGACGCAACGAGATTGAGCATCTCGGCGGCACGGGCCGCCGGGTAACCGCCGCCGCCCTGAAGCATGACCCCCATTCGCTCGCGCAGCCGGGCGTTGTCGGCGATCGGGTCCAGTCCGAGGACCTCGATACTGCCGCCGTCCGGGCGGATGAAGCCCTCGCACATCTCCACCGTGGTGGTCTTACCGGCGCCGTTCGGTCCGAGCAGCGCGAAGACCTCCGCACGGTGGACGTCGAGGTCGAGGTCACCGACGGCGGTGGTGGACCCGTAGTGCTTCGACACCCCGCGCAGTCGCACGACAGCCGTGGAGCCAGAACTCACGGAGAGTCAGCGTAGGCCTCAGGGGTGCGCCGCGGTGCCGGTGGTTCGGTTGTCGGCCCCTCGTCGGTGGACGGATCAGGGTCCTCGCCGCTGAAGCGCTCGTCGGTCCCGGGCACATAGCGCCACGGCAGACGGTTGCGGGTCAATGCGATGAGCATGACGACGATCACCGCACTCGCCACCGTCGCTGAGATGATCTGGAACAGAGCGAATCGATCACCGTTGGCGGTGGGCCCGAAGATGCCGACGATCAGGGTGGCCGCGATGGCCGCGATGCGGAACCCCGGGCGGGTCGCCCAGGCGGCCAGCGGGATGATGGCCCACAGCAGGTACCAGGGCTGCACGACCGGGAACAGCAGCACCGTCGCGCCGAGCGCCACGCCGAGCCCTCCCACCGGGTGCAGCCTGCCCCGCAGCACCGCCAGCAGCAGCCAGGTCACCGTGATGGCGATGATCAGCACACCCACCGCGCGGGTCAATGACAGCACCGCGGTGGTGTGGTCGCCCAGGCCGAGCAGGATCCCGATCTGACCGGTTCCCAACGCCAGCAGGGTCGGCGGTGACATCCAGCTACGCACCACGTTGGCGGTGCCGAGGGTGAACAGCCATCCGAATCCCAGGCCGCTGATCCAGCCGATGAACGCCATGACCGCCAGCGACACCGACACCGTCAGCGCGCTGGCCGATAGGAAGGCGGTGGCGCCGCCACCCCAGCGGCGAGCCAGTGCCATGGCGATGAAACCCAGAGCGAGCAGGCCGGGCAGTTTCACCTGCGACGACATCGTGATGAGCACGATGCCGGCCAGCAGCATGCCCAGCGGCGCCCAGGATGCCCAGTCGGCACGCGAACGCGGCCAGCGCACCGGCGTCGGCCGCAACCCTCCGGCGTGGTCGATCCCGCGCAGGGCGATCTCGGTGCCGGTGAGCATGAGTCCGAGCATCAGGGCCTCGTTGTGAATCCCGGCCACGAGATGCATCAGCAGCAGCGGATTCGCCGCGCCCAGCCACAGTGCGGTGACTTCGGCAACACCGCAGCGACGCGCCAATCTCGGTGTGGCCCAGACGATCAGCGCCACACCGATCAGGACGACGACGCGGTGAGCCAGCACCGCCTCGACGATGTTCTCACCGGTGAGGGCGGAGATGCCGCGGCCGATCCACAGGAACAGCGGCCCGTAGGGCGCCGGGGTCTCGCGCCACAGGCTGGGCACCGAGAGCGTGAAGACGTGATCGAGGCCTAGTCCGGGAGCGGGACCGACCTGGTACGGATTGAGCCCGATGCGGGCGATCTGGCTCTGCGCCAGATACGAGTAGACGTCCTTGCTGTACATCGGTGGTGCGATCAGCAGCGGCACGATCCACAGCAGCAGGGTGTGATCCAGCTGGCTGCGGGTCATCCGGCGCGGCCCCAGCGCGAAGCGGGCCAGCATCAGCCAGGCCAGGGCCATCATCACCGCACCGGTGGTGGTCATCGTCAGGGACACGGTCTGGATGCGGGACGGAAGGTTGAGCAGCCGCACACCGAATGTGGGGTCCTGGACCACCGGGCGAGCGCCCGCCCCCAGCGCCCCGATGGCCATCAGGACCGTCCCGGTGGCCCCGAAGAGCCGGGTCCGGCGCATGGCGATCAGTTCGGGGCCGTTGAGCGGAGCTCCGACAGTGCGTTCGTCGCCGTGCAAGCTGGCAATCGACGAACTCAGGGAGAGTCGGCGGGCAGCCACCCGTGCACTGTATCTGCCTGCGCCGATGGCGCTGGACGCCACGGAGCCGTTTCTGCAGGCTAGGTGAGGGTGCCCTTGCTAGACCGGGCCATCGAATTGCGACACACTGGTGTTGTGAAATTCAAGACCGACCCGTCGCCGGTGCCGGCCACGGTATCGGCCACCGATGGTGCCACGCGGCGGGAGATCGTGCGTCTGCTTCTGGAGTCGGGTTCGATCACGGCCGCCGAGATCGGTACCGAATTGGGCATCTCACCGGCCGGAGTGCGTCGCCACCTCGACGTCCTGGTCGACGACGGCGACGCCGAGGCACTGCCCGCGGCCGCCTGGCAGCACGTCGGGCGCGGGCGGCCCGCGAAGCGCTATCGGTTGAGCGCGGCCGGGCGCGCCAAACTCGAGCACACCTACGACGATCTGGCGTCGGCCGCGATCCGCCAACTGCGCGAACTCGGCGGCGATGACGCCGTTCGCGCATTCGCCCGACGCCGCGTCGAGTCCATTCTGGCCGGGGTGGCCCCAGCCGAGTCCGATCACGCCGACGATGTCTCCCGCGCCGCCGAACGGGTGGCCGGCGCCCTGACACAGGCGGGCTATGCCACGACGACCACCCGGGTCGGCGGCCCCATCCAGGGCATTGAGATCTGCCAGCACCACTGCCCGGTCTCCCACGTGGCAGAAGAGTTCCCGGAGCTGTGCGAAGCCGAGCAGCAGGCGTTCTCGGAGGTGCTCGGCACGCATGTGCAACGACTCGCCTCGATCGCCAACGGCGACTGTGCCTGCACCACCCATGTGCCGCTGACTTTGACCCCGTCCCATTCGGTTTCCGAAGATCAACAACAAGGAGCGTCGCGATGACGACCACCCCAGACACCAAGCCGCTGAGCCAGGAAGAGACGATCGCCTCTCTCGGCAACTACGGCTACGGATGGTCGGACTCCGACGTCGCCGGCGCCAGCGCCAAGCGCGGGCTCTCCGAAGCGGTGGTCCGCGACATCTCCTCCAAGAAGAGCGAGCCGGAGTGGATGCTTGATATCCGGCTCAAGGCGCTACGCACCTTCGATAAGAAGCCGATGCCGAGTTGGGGCTCCAACCTGGAGGGCATTGACTTCGACAACATCAAGTACTTCGTGCGCTCAAGCGAGAAGCAGGCGACCACCTGGGATGAGCTTCCCGACGACATCAAGAACACCTACGACCGTCTGGGCATCCCGGAGGCGGAGAAGCAGCGACTGGTGTCCGGCGTTGCCGCTCAGTACGAATCCGAGGTCGTCTACCACTCGATCCGCGAGGATCTCGAGGCCCAGGGCGTCATCTTCCTCGACACCGACAGTGGTCTGCGCGAACACCCGGAGCTGTTCAAGCAGTACTTCGGCACGGTGATCCCGGCCGGTGACAACAAGTTCTCCGCGCTGAACACCGCAGTGTGGTCGGGCGGGTCGTTCATCTACGTCCCACCCGGAGTCCACGTCGACATCCCGCTGCAGGCCTACTTCCGGATCAACACCGAGAACATGGGTCAGTTCGAGCGGACGCTGATCATCGCCGACGAGGGGTCCTACATCCACTACGTGGAAGGGTGCACCGCTCCGATCTACAAGAGCGACTCGCTGCATTCGGCGGTGGTGGAGATCATCGTCAAGCCCAATGCGCGGGTGCGGTACACGACGATCCAGAACTGGTCGAACAACGTCTACAACCTGGTGACCAAGCGGGCGCGCGCCGAGGCCGGCGCCACCATGGAGTGGATCGACGGCAACATCGGGTCCAAGGTCACCATGAAGTACCCGGCGGTGTGGATGACCGGTGAGCACGCCAAGGGTGAGGTGCTCTCGGTGGCGTTCGCCGGCGAGGGCCAGCATCAGGACACCGGCGCCAAGATGCTGCATCTGGCGCCGAACACGTCGAGCAACATCGTCTCGAAGTCGGTGGCGCGCGGCGGCGGCCGAGCGTCCTACCGCGGCCTGGTTCAGGTCAACAAGGGCGCGTACGGATCACGGTCCAGCGTGAAATGCGATGCGCTGCTTGTCGATACGATCAGTCGCAGCGATACCTACCCCTACGTCGACATCCGCGAGGACGACGTCACGATGGGGCACGAAGCCACCGTGTCCAAGGTCAGTGAGGACCAGCTGTTCTACCTGATGAGCCGGGGCATGACCGAGGACGAGGCAATGGCGATGGTGGTACGGGGCTTCGTCGAGCCGATTGCCAAGGAACTCCCGATGGAGTACGCCCTGGAGCTCAACCGGCTGATCGAGTTGCAGATGGAAGGCGCAGTCGGCTGATGGGCGGATCAACCCTCGTAGCCAACAAGGGCGAACAGTTCAGCTCCTTCGACGTCGGTGCCTTCGAGGTCCCCGGCGGCCGCGACGAGCTCTGGCGGTTCACCCCGCTCAAGCGGCTCCGCGGTCTTCATGACGGTTCGGCACCGGCCACCGGCACCGCGGCGATAACCGCTTCCGAGCAGGCCGGTGTGACGATCGAGACCGTCCGGCGTGGCGACGAACGACTTGGCCAGGGTGGAGTGCCTGCCGACAGAGTTGCCGCCCAGGCATTCTCGGCGTTCGACACCGCAACCGTGGTCACCGTTGCCCGTGGCGCGCATACCCAGATGCCGGTGGAGATCACCCTCACCGGACCAGGTGTCGGCAAGACCGCCTACGGGCACCTCCAGGTCCGCGTGGGTGAGACGGCTGAAGCCGTCATCGTGGTCGACCTTCGCGGCAGCGGGACCTATGCCGACAACGTCGAGTTCGTCCTCGCCGACGCCTCCCGCCTCACGGTTGTCTGGATCGCCGACTGGGCCGACGACGCGGTGCACCTCAGTGCCCAGTACGCGCGCCTCGGCAGGGACGCGGTGCTGCGCCATGTTGCGGTGACACTCGGCGGCGAGGTGGTCCGCACAGCAGTCACGGTGCGCTACGACGCAGCCGGCGGTGACGCCGAACTACTCGGGTTGTATTTCGCCGACGACGGCCAGCATCTGGAATCCCGGCTCCTCGTCGACCATTCACAGCCCAACTGCCGGTCGAACGTCCTCTACAAAGGTGCGCTGCAGGGCGACCCGGACTCGGCGAAACCCGATGCGCACACCGTGTGGGTCGGCGACGTGCTGATCCGCGCGGAGGCCAGCGGCACCGACACTTTCGAGGTGAACCGCAATCTGGTGCTCACCGACGGCGCCCGCGCCGACTCGGTGCCCAACCTTGAGATCGAGACCGGTGAGATCGCCGGCGCCGGGCATGCCAGCGCCACCGGCCGTTTCGATGACGAGCAACTGTTCTACCTACAGGCCCGCGGAATCACCGAGGAGCAGGCCCGCCGTCTGGTGGTCCGTGGCTTCTTCGGCGAGATCATCTCCAAGATCGCGGTGCCCGCGATCAGGGACCGTCTGACCGACGCCATCGAGCACGAATTGGCCATCACCGAATCGAAAGCGAACGCATGAGCACCTTGGTCATCAAAGATCTGCACGTCTCCATCACCACCCCGGACGGGGCTGAGAAGGAGATCCTCAAGGGCGTGGACCTGACGGTGAAGTCGGGGGAGACTCACGCCGTCATGGGTCCCAACGGCTCCGGAAAATCGACCCTGTCCTACGCCATCGCCGGCCATCCCAAGTACACCGTCACATCGGGGTCGATCACCCTCGACGGTGAGGACGTCCTGGCAATGAGCATCGACGAGCGTGCCCGCGCCGGACTGTTCCTCGCCATGCAGTATCCGGTGGAGGTCCCCGGCGTGTCGATGTCGAATTTCCTGCGCACCGCGGTGACCGCGGTCCGCGGCGAGGCGCCCAAGCTGAGGCACTGGGTCAAGGAGGTCAAGTCGGCGCTGGCCGATCTCGACATCGATCCGCAGTTCAGCGAACGCAGCGTCAACGAGGGTTTCTCCGGCGGGGAGAAGAAGCGCCACGAGATCCTGCAACTCGGTCTGCTCAAGCCGAAGATCGCCATCCTCGACGAGACGGACTCCGGCCTCGACGTCGACGCGCTGCGTGTGGTCAGCGAGGGCGTCAACCGATACGCCGCGGCCGAGCACGCCGGGGTGTTGCTGATCACGCATTACACCCGCATCCTGCGGTACATCCACCCGCAGTTCGTCCACGTGTTCGTCGATGGCCGGATCGTTGCCTCCGGCGGCCCCGAACTGGCCGATGAGCTCGAGGAGAACGGCTACGAGCGGTTCACCCGCGCGACGGCCACCTCCTAGCGATCCGCCATGACCGCCTCAGTGGACCGGGCTCGCGGCTTGGAGTCCGCCCGCGAGCCCGATCTGGAGCGGATCCGGGCTGACTTCCCGATTCTGCAACGGGTGATGCGTGGCGGACGCCGTCTGGCGTACCTGGACTCGGGGGCCACCTCGCAGAAGCCGCTGCCGGTGCTCGACGCCGAGCGGCAGTTCCTGCTCACCTCCAACGGCGCCGTGCACCGCGGCGCGCACCAGTTGATGGAGGAGGCCACCGACGCTTTCGAGCAGGCCCGCGCCGACATCGCCGCCTTCATCGGCGCGTCGGCCGAGGAGGTGGTGTTCACCAAGAACGCCACCGAGGCACTCAACCTGGTCTCATATGTGCTGGGCGACAACCGGTTCGAGGGTGCGGTGGGTCCCGGCGACGTGATCGTCACCACCGAGTTGGAACACCACGCGAATCTCATCCCATGGCAGGAACTGGCGCGGCGCACCGGTGCCACGCTGAAGTGGTTCGGCGTCACCGATGACGGCCACATCGATCTCGATTCGCTGCGTCTCGACGAGCGGGTCAAGGTGGTGGCGTTCACCCATCAGTCCAATGTCACCGGCACCGGCGCTCCGGTCGCCGAGTTGGTGAGCCGCGCCCGGGCGGTCGGTGCGCTGACGGTGCTCGACGCCTGCCAGTCGGTTCCGCATCACCCGGTCGACTTCCCCGCCCTGGGCGTCGATTTCGCGGCGTTCTCCGGTCACAAGATGCTCGGGCCGACCGGCATCGGGGCGCTGTACGGACGTGCCGACCTGCTCGCCGCGCTGCCGCCGTTTCTCACCGGCGGATCCATGATCGAGACCGTCACCATGGAATCGGCCACCTACGCGCCGCCGCCGCAACGGTTCGAGGCCGGCACCCAGATGATCTCCCAGGTCGTCGGATTGGCCGCCGCCGTGCGCTACCTCGACGACATCGGGATGGCTGCGGTCGAGGCCCACGAGCGCCGGCTGGTCGCCGCCACGCTCGAGGGTCTGGCCGAGGTCCCGCAGGTCCGCCTGATCGGGCCCGCCGACCCCGCCCAGCGCCGGTCCCCGGTGGCCTTCGTGGTCGGCGGTGTGCACGCCCATGACGTGGGCCAGGTGCTCGACGACGACGGGGTGGCGGTTCGGGTGGGCCACCACTGCGCGGCGCCGCTGCACCGCCGCTTCGGGGTGGCTGCGACCGTCCGCGCGTCCTTCGCGGTCTACAACACCGCTGACGAGGTAGACCGACTCATCGCGGGAGTGCGGCGGGCCATCGACTTCTTCGGGGACCGCAACCGCTGATGCGCCTCGAGCAGATCTACCAGGACGTCATCCTGGACCACTACAAGCACCCGCACCACCGCGGGCTGCGGGAGCCCTACGACGCCGAGGTGCGCCACGTCAACCCCACCTGCGGTGACGAGGTGACACTGCGGGTGGCGCTGTCCGGGGACGGTGAACAGGTGGCCGACGTCTCCTACGACGGGCAGGGCTGTTCGATCAGCCAGGCGGCCACGTCCGTGCTGACCGATCTGGTGGTCGGGCACACCGTCGGCGACGCGCTCAAGACGGTGACCGCCTTCACCGAGATGGTGTCCTCACGGGGAACGATTGCCGGGGACGAGGAGACGCTGGGAGATGCCGTCGCCTTCGCGGGGGTGTCGAAGTACCCGGCGCGGGTGAAATGCGCACTACTGGGATGGTTGGCGTTCAAAGACGCTGTGGCCAGGGCATCCCACCGCTACGACCTGCAAACAACGTGCGACCTGCAGAAAACATGCGACCTGGAGGAAACATGACCGACACCGCCTCAGACGAACTGCTCGCCGACCTCGAGGAGGCCATGCGCGATGTCGTCGACCCCGAACTGGGGATCAATGTCGTCGACCTGGGCCTGGTCTACGGGATCACTGTGGAGTCCGGCGAGGCCGGCCCCGTCGCGCTCATCGACATGACGCTGACGTCTGCGGCCTGCCCGCTCACCGACGTCATTGAGGACCAGACCCGCAACGCCCTGGTCGGCCCCGGCCTTGTCAACGACATCAAGATCAACTGGGTATGGGTTCCCCCGTGGGGACCGGACAAGATCACCGACGACGGCCGTGACCAGCTGCGGGCTCTCGGCTTCACCGTCTGAGGTGCGTCAGCCCCGGTTCGGGGAACACAACCGGGTGCCGCGACGTTTCCTAGGATCATGACCACCCGAGACCTCACCATCGAGGATTTCAACGACACCGTCTCCGGCAACGACATCGTGCTGGTCGACTTCTGGGCATCCTGGTGCGGTCCGTGCCGCGCGTTCGCGCCGACTTTCACCGCTGCCTCCGAGAAGCACCCCGACATCGTCTTCGCCAAGGTCGACACCGAGGCCCAGGAGCAGTTGGCGGCCGCGGCCGAGATTCGCGCCATCCCCACGCTCATGGCGTTCAAGGGCGGCCACCTGGTGTTCAACCAGGCCGGCGCGCTGCCGCCCGCGGCACTGGAGTCTCTGATCGACCAGATCCGGGGGTTCGATCTGGAGGCCGCCGCGGCCGAGCAGCCCCCGACGACTGATCTCTGAGCGGCCGTCCACGCGGTAGCGTTCGGGCGGTGAGTGAGTCAGATTTCGTCCTCGTCGAGCGCCCACAACCCCACGTCGCGCTGGTCACGCTCAATCGACCCCAGCGGATGAACTCCATGGCCTTCGACCTCATGCTCCCGCTGCGCGACGCCCTCGCCGGGCTGACCCACGACAACGACGTCCGGGTGGTCGTGCTCACCGGCGCCGGGCGGGGCTTCTCCTCCGGCGCCGACCACAAGTCCGCCGGGTCGGTGCCGCACGTCGACGGTCTGACCCGGCCGACTTACGCGCTGCGCTCGATGGAGATCCTCGACGAGGTCATTCTGGCGCTGCGCCGTCTGCACCAGCCGATCATCGCCGCGGTCAACGGTGCCGCCATCGGAGGTGGCCTGTGCCTGGCCCTGGCCGCTGACATCCGGGTGGCCGCCAGCGACGCCTACTTCCGTGCGGCCGGCATCAACAATGGCCTGAC